>JAUILM010000084.1 GCA_030432855.1 Bacteroidia bacterium | reverse complement strand
AAAATCAGGGGGCCATGAATAAAATGCGTCACAGACATCGAGGTTCAGTAATGCAACCCGGAGGTAAGAGACGACGTCCCAGAGGCAGGTAACTTAAGATTTTGAAATCGCTATCCGACCAGCACCTGTAAATAGTAAGGTGATATAGCTACTGAGAAATAGAAGAGGTAACTCCTTTCGTCCAAAAGGATCATCCCAGTGTACATGCAGGATCACAACTGACATGGTGATAATTAATGGTACCACAGCATACCTAACTTTCCAGCCTAAAATCACGGCAATAGCACAAAATACCTCGGCAAAAATCGCCAGAGCAAGCGAAATAGGACTACCCAGACCAAATGGATCTGCAAAGGATTCCACTCTTTCTGTGTAATTCATCAGTTTAGGTATCCCATGTTTTAACATGAGACCACCAGAAGCGAGTCGAAGCATCAATAGCCCGATGTCTGTGCCTTTTGATCCTAGTGTTTCAACACTAGTCCGGGAGAAGAATTTGTCAATCATATGTCTACGAGTTTTAAACTGAGAAGATAATTAATGTCGCCCATCCGACGGGATACTAAGTGGGTACTGTTCTGTGATACATTTGTGATACTTCTTGCCTACATTGCTCAAAATGAAGTCAATACTAGCCATAGAAGATGATCCATCTTTACTGGATTTGTTGAAAATGCATCTAAAGGATATCGACGGGTATCTTGATACTGCGCAAGATGGAGTCATGGGTTTGGACAAGATTCTAAATCGCTCATATGATCTCATCATCCTGGATGTTATGTTGCCTAAGTTAGATGGCTTTGAGATATGTAAAAAGGCGAGAGCACAAAATATTAACACGCCTATCTTGATGCTCACAGCCAAATCAGAAGAGATTGACAAAATCCTGGGATTAGAAATTGGTGCTGACGACTATGTGATAAAACCCTTTAGCATCCGCGAACTTATAGCACGGGTCAAGGCACTACTTCGTAGGGCCTCCCGACTAGATAATGGGAATCAGGACACCAGCCAGTCACTGGACCGCGGCGAAATGACAATCGAACTGGAAAAAAGGAAAGTTACCATCAATGGAAACCGTGTAGAACTATCTCCGAAGGAATTTGAATTATTGGCGTTCATGGCCCAAAGTCCGGGAGTCAGTTATTCTCGCACTAGACTTCTAAATACGATTTGGGGATATGACTTTGAGGGCTTTGCACACACCGTTAACTCACACATCAACCGACTTAGGACTAAAATCGAAGTGGATGTCTCCAATCCACAATACATTTTGACGACCTGGGGAGTCGGGTACCGATTCAATGAAGATGTATGAATCCGAACACTAGCAATCGGCTTTTCTGGAAGTTGTCCGCTGCATTTCTGCTGATCATCATTGGTATTGGCAGTGTATATATTTATCTAACAGCATATACTTCGAGGACCTATTTTGAGGAGGCAAATCAGCGATTGAATAAGAATATTGCAGCCCAGACCGTCAAGGAGGTAAAGCCTTTGGTAAATGGTAAAGTGGATACCAACGCTATTCAGGAAATCATGCATTCGATGATGGTCATAAATCCCAGTGTCGAAGTGTATCTGCTAGATACCATTGGGAACATTATCACCTACGTGGCTCCCTATAAGAAGGTAAAGCTTGAAAAAGTATCCCTAGAGCCTGTGCAGGCATTTATTCATAGCGAAGATGACCGAATCATAAAAGGTGATGATCCAAGAAATCCCAATCAGTATAAGGTCTTCAGTGCGGCACCCATTGTGGAGGATGATACGACGATGGGCTATGTGTATGTAATACTGGCTAGTGAAGAGCAGGAATCAGTGCTCACTACATTGTATAACAGTTATGTCCTCAAGCTGGGCTTTAAGACCTTTTTGCTTTCCTTATTGATTGCTTTGCTGCTAGGAATCCTTGCCTTTTTATACCTGACCAGAAATCTGCGAAGGATATCTCGCGTCGTAGGAAGATTTAAAGAAGGAGATCTAACAGCAAGGGTGTCCAATTCTGGTGATTTCAACGAACTGGGTGAGACATTTAATGAGATGGCTGATCAAATCGTAGACAACATCAATCAATTGAAGTCAGTCGAAGAGCTAAGAAGAGAGCTCATAGCCAACGTATCTCATGACTTGAGGACACCCCTGTCCATCATCAGCGGATATGTAGAAACCCTGGTCATGAAGGATGATCTCAGCCGGGAAGAACGGATAAAGCTCCTGACGGTGGTCCACAATGCCAGCGGTAATTTGGCCGGACTCATCGATCAGCTGTTTGAGTACTCAAAGCTCGAAGCCCGCGAAGTTGTGGCCGAAAAAGAACCATTCCAACTCTCCGACCTCATGCTGGATATCATCATGAAGTTTGAAGTGCTTGCAAAAGAAAAAAATATCTCCATCGATCTGGTAGCCCCGAAGCAGGTGCCCCTCGTATTTGCTGATATTGGATTGGTCGAACGCGCTATATCCAACATTGTTGATAATGCCCTCAAATACGGAAACTCCAACGGTCATGTGCAAATACAACTGATACCTACAGATTCGTCTGTTTCTGTAAATATTTCAGACGATGGTCCGGGTATTCCACAGCAGGAGCAGTCTTACATTTTCGAGAGATACAGACGATTTGATCGGACCAAGGACGTGAGGAAAGGTGCAGGCCTGGGGCTTGCAATCGTTAAGAAAATCCTCGAGATACACGATCAGAGCATCAAAGTATTGTCGGAGTCTGGCAAAGGTGCCTGCTTTTCATTTAATCTTCCTGCCTATCAAGTGTGATTTCCATTCATCACTTTGCTACCGAACCTTATTTTGACTAGATTGTTTCTAATTGAAATGTCTAGCTATGGAGAAAAGATATCAACGGGAAGATCTGGAGGTCATTTGGAAACCTGAGCTTTGTATCCACTCCGGTGTTTGTGCTCGAGGCCTTCCCAAGGTGTTTGATCCCAACCGCCGTCCATGGATAGATCTCTCTCATGCGGAAATAGAAGAAATCAAGTCTAAGATTGAAGAATGTCCTTCCGGTGCCTTGTCCTATGTGAGTTCTTCGGATGCAGAAGAGCAAAATGCCACCGAATCAGTGAATCAGGTACGTGTTCTCAAGGATGGACCATTGGCCATATCGGGTCCGTGTACTATTACCACCACCGAGGGTGAAGTACTGGAGCTGCAGAAAGATGCATTTCTATGCAGATGTGGAGCATCGTCCAAAAAACCTTTTTGCGACGGGAGCCACAAGAAAGTTGATTTTATAGGATAGTTAGATAGTATATTATGACGGATGATTCCAGATGGATAAAGGTGTATAGCAGTGTTGATTCGATGCAGGTGAGTATCATTAAAGGTCTGTTGGATGAGCATGGTTTTGATCCTGTGGTGATGAATCGGCAAGACAGTGCTTATGTAGTGCTTGGTGAGATAGACTTATTGGTGCCGGATCATCAGGCCTCAGAAGCGCTGGTCATCATCAAAAATTTAGAATTAGAAATGACAGAAGATGACGTTTGAAAAAGCAACATTTGGTGCCGGATGTTTTTGGTGTGTAGAAGCTGTCTTTCAGAGACTCAAAGGAGTGGATAAAGTTGTGAGTGGATATATGGGAGGGCATACCGAGAATCCCGACTATCGATCTATATGTTCAGGCACCACAGGTCATGCAGAAGTCGCTCAGATCACTTTTGATCCCAGCGTAATATCCTATGATACATTGCTTGAGGTTTTGTGGACGACGCATGATCCTACTACTCTAAATCGTCAGGGGCACGATCGGGGTACACAGTATCGGTCGGCCATTTTCTATCATTCGGAGGACCAGGCCGAGAAGGCAAGAAGATCTAAAGAAAAGATAGCACCAAAATACTGGGATGATCCCATTGTAACCGAAATCACGGAAGTCTCTCAATTTTATCCTGCAGAGGCATATCACCAGGACTATTATAATAATAATCCTCGTCAGGGGTATTGCCGGGCTGTGATCAATCCCAAGTTATCCAAATTAAGGCAGAAGCACCTTTCACTTTTAAAGCCCGAAGCATGAAAACAACTCATTTAAATGATGCTGAAGACCGTGTGATCAATCACAAAGGCACAGAACGTCCTTTCACAGGTATCTTGACAGAATATGATGCAGAAGGATTGTATGTGTGCAAAAAGTGCGGTACACCTCTATATACTTCAGAGCATAAATTTCTATCCCATTGTGGCTGGCCAAGCTTTGATGACGAAATAGAGGGTGCTGTGCAAAGGATACCGGATGCCGATGGCAGGCGTACTGAAATCGTCTGTAGTAATTGCCAGGCGCATCTCGGACATGTCTTCAAAGGGGAATATCTGACGCCAAAGAATCTGAGACATTGCGTTAACAGTCTTTCACTGAATTTCGTACCTATCAAAAAAGTTAAAGACCCTGATGCTGATGTCAAAATCATTCGCGGCTAGACCTACCAATGTGTCTCACTGCAGAGAAGTATTCGATTCATTACTGAATTATGTACTTTGCGACTCCAATGCAGATGATCCATGTTTGAAGCCCAGATACAAAGCATTCAAAGGTATATAGAGAACATTGGTTTTGAAGAAGAACCAGTAAATCTCAGATCGCCGATCCACTACATTCTTCAGCTGGGTGGCAAACGGGTTCGCCCCCTACTCACATTGCTGTCGTATCAACTTTATCAAGCTGACTTTGATCGAGCTTTACCACAGGCAGTGGCTATAGAGCTCTTCCATAATTTTACACTGATGCATGATGACATCATGGATGATGCTCCCTTGAGGAGGGGTAAGTCCACCGTCCATGCGAAGTATGATACAAATACCGCGATTCTTTCAGGTGATGCAATGCTCATCATGGCGTACGATCACCTGATAAGAAATTTGACACCCGGTAAGGCAGTTAAATGTCAGAAAGTCTTTTCAGATGTTGCGTTGAAGATATGTGAAGGTCAGCAATATGATATGGACTTTGAAACCAGAGATGACGTCTCTATAGAGGAATATCTAAACATGATTCGGCTCAAAACAGCAGTTTTGCTGGGTGCCTCTATGTCGATTGGGGGCATAGTGGGGGGTGCGACTGATGCTGCCATTCGTCATTTATATAAATGTGGTGTCAATCTGGGCCTGGCTTTTCAGATTAAGGACGACTACCTGGATGTCTTTGGTGATTCGAAGAAGACAGGCAAGCAGAAGGGAGGTGATATCATTCAGGGAAAGAAGACCATCCTTTACCTAAAGGCGCTGGAAATAGGTGGTCCTCGTGTTCAGGATCAGCTCATTCAGCTGTGGAATAGTGATCATGACAGGACAGCCGATGTGCCGGGAGTCATTCAACTTTATCAGAGTCTTAATGTGGGGGGGCATTGTGAATCTCTGCAGACCTCTTTTTTTACTAAAGGTATGGATCATCTAAGGCAGATTCGTGTGGACCAAAGTCTCAAGGAACCCCTCCAGCAATTATTTGAGCAACTCCTGGTGAGAGAGTCATAGCTCCTGGTTAGATTCCTTCTCGAAGATAATTTTGCCATTCCACCATTCCTTTTCGATGGTGGCGCCTGCTTTTTCATAAAATCTTATGGCGGGTTCATTCCAGTCCAATACCTGCCATTTCACGAGCCGACATCCAAGTTCCTTAGCGCGTTTCAAGAAATCTTCAAATAGAATGGCGCCAATACCTTGCTGCCGGGCCGATTGCTTTACAATGAAGTCCTCGAGGTACAGCATACGGCCTTTCCATGTTGACCAGGTCAAATAGTATATGACAGCACCCTGAATAGTACCATTTTCGTCCGTAGCAACGATTGACTCGAAGTCATTATTAGTAAATCCTGCCTCATAGTCTTCAAGTGTAGCCCAGACCTCATCAGGAGCTTTTTCATAGTGCGCCAACTCACACACCAATTGGAGAAGATCGGCCAAATCATCCGAAGTAGCTTTTCTGGTCGTAATCCGCATTTAGGTAAAAAGTTTTTTCGCTGACTGAAATTCCATTTTCGATGGTCAAACAGGCAAGGGAGATTATCCAAAATTAATGAATCATGTGTTTGAAATACAGGAAATTAAATCTATCTTTGCCCTCGCTTTTGAGGAAAGGGGTCTTTAATCGAGAAGAAAACCGCTGAAAAAGCTTGTATTTACTTGTAAAAATAGAGATATGCCTACAATCAATCAATTAGTACGAAAAGGTAGGAAAAGAATAATTACGAAGAGTAAAACGAGGGCTTTGGAAGGTAGTCCCCAAAAAAGGGGTGTATGTACTCGTGTATATACAACGACTCCAAAGAAGCCGAATTCAGCGCTTCGAAAAGTGGCCAAGGTGCGATTGACCAATGGGGTAGAGGTGATTGCCTATATCCCTGGAGAAGGGCATAACCTGCAGGAGCATTCTATTGTACTACTCCGCGGTGGTCGGGTAAAAGATCTTCCTGGAGTACGTTATACTATTGTACGGGGAGCTCTGGATACAGCGGGAGTGACTGACCGTCTGCAGAGTAGATCAAAATATGGTACTAAGCGTCCCAAATCTTAATGTTGGAATTTTTTAAGTTATGAGAAAACGCAAACCAAAGGTTAGAATAATTGCACCCGATCCAAGATTTGGTGACATCATGGTGACTCGCTTCGTGAACAACCTCATGTTGATGGGTAAGAAGAGTGCAGCATTCAAGATTTTTTATGATGCAATGGACATTATAAAAGAGCGTACCGGTGAAGATCCACATGAGATTTGGAAAAATGCATTGACAAACGCAACTCCTCAGGTGGAGGTGCGTAGTCGACGTATTGGTGGTGCGACTTTTCAGATTCCTACAGAGATACCCGGCAATCGAAAGATGTCTATTGGAATGAAGTGGTTGATACGTTTTGCCAGAGGTCGTAACGGTAAAGGAATGGCTGAAAAATTAGCCGCTGAGCTGATAGCCGCCAGTAAGAATGAAGGCGCAGCCGTGAAGAGAAAAGAAGATACACATAGAATGGCCGAAGCCAATAGAGCTTTTGCACATTTCAGAACCTAGTATAAAAAACTCAGATAAGGTTTATACAAATGGCAGATTTAAAATTCACACGAAACATTGGTATTGCAGCACACATTGATGCTGGTAAAACCACTACTACGGAGCGGATTCTATACTATACAGGTATCAGCCACAAGATCGGTGAGGTGCATGATGGTGCCGCTACCATGGACTGGATGGAGCAGGAGCAGGAAAGAGGTATTACTATTACCTCCGCTGCCACTAAGACCACCTGGCACTGGAAAGATCAGCCATATACCATCAACATAATCGATACGCCTGGTCACGTTGACTTTACAGTGGAAGTAGAGCGTTCACTCCGTGTTCTTGACGGTGTGGTAGCATTGTTTTGTGCGGTATCTGGTGTTGAGCCTCAATCTGAGACGGTTTGGCGACAAGCTGATAGGTATAAAGTACCAAGAATAGGATTCGTCAATAAGATGGACCGGTCAGGTGCTGACTTCTTTGAAGTGGTAAGTCAGGTCAGAGATATGCTGGGTGCTAATCCTGTACCTCTACAAGTGCCTATTGGTGCTGAAGAGACTTTTAAAGGGGTAGTGGATCTGATCACTAATGAAGCTCGTATCTGGAATACCAACGACATGGGGATGACCTATGAGGTCATTGATATCCCTGAAGATTTGGTAGATACAGTGGCAGAATACCGTGAGAAGTTGCTGGAAGCAGTAGCCGAGTATGACGAAGGTATCTTGGAGAAATTCTTTGAGGATCCTGATTCGATTACAGCGGATGAAATTAGAAAGGCGATCCGAGCTGCCGTTATTGATATGAAGATCATACCAATGATGTGTGGTTCTGCCTTCAAAAATAAAGGAGTACAGGCAGTATTGGATGCTGTATGTAGCTACATGCCTTCTCCATTAGACGTGGAAGCGGTAGAAGGTACTGATCCTAAAGACGACTCTGCAATCGTAAGAAAACCAGATCCAGCAGAACCATTTGCTGCATTAGCTTTCAAGATTGCTACCGATCCATATGTTGGTCGACTTGCATTCTTTAGAGTGTATTCCGGGACCCTGGATGCTGGATCGTATGTGATGAACACCCGATCTGGTAAGCGTGAGCGAATTTCTCGACTGTATCAGATGCATTCTAACAAGCAGAACCCGGTCGATCGGGTTCAGGCTGGAGACATTGCTGCTGCCGTTGGCTTTAAAGATATTAAGACGGGTGATACACTCTGTGATGTGGATAAGCAGATCATACTTGAAAGTATGACTTTCCCTGATCCAGTGATCGGTCTGGCTGTAGAGCCTAAGACACAAAAGGACCTGGAAAAACTGAGTATGGCTTTAGCCAAGTTGGCAGAAGAAGATCCAACATTTAGAGTGCGATATGATGAGGAAACTAATCAGACGGTGATTAGTGGAATGGGTGAACTTCACCTGGAAATCATCATCGATCGACTGAGAAGAGAATTTAAAGTAGAATGTAATCAGGGAGCACCTCAGGTAAACTATAAAGAAGCTCTTCAGACTACTGTGTCTCACAGAGAGAGATTGAAGAAGCAAACGGGTGGATCCGGTCTCTTTGCTGATATGGAGTTTGAACTGGGCCCTGCGGATGAAGAATTCCTTGAGTCTGATGAGTTCAAGAGTGGCAAAGTCAGATTGCAATTCGAGAATAATATCGTAGGGGGAAGTATTCCCAGAGAATATATGGCTTCGATCCAGAAGGGATTTAATGAGATGATGGATAACGGTGTATTGGCCGGTTATGGCATCGACAGCATGAAAGTAAGGGTCTATGATGGATCAACGCATACGGTGGATTCTAAGCCGATCGCCTTTGAACTTTGTGCCAAGGAAGGATTTAAAGTGGCAGCACCTAAGGCAAATCCTGTATTGCTCGAACCTATGATGAAACTTGAGGTTACTTCACCTGATGAATATACAGGTGCTGTAATTGGAGATTTGAATAGAAGAAGAGGTCTGGTGAAGGGTCAGGATATGAAGAACAATGCTGTGATTATCAAAGCAGACGTTCCATTATCTGAGATGTTTGGCTATGTAACGCAGTTACGTACCATCACTTCTGGCCGTGCCTCATCATCCATGGAGTTTTCTCACTATACTCCGGTGCCAGCTGGCCTGGCCAAGGAGCTGATTGAGACAGCCAGGGGTGAAGTTAATGTGTAATATTTAAGAAAGAGAAGATATAATTATTAGGTATGAATCAAAAGATCAGAATCAAACTTCGTTCTTATGACCACAATTTGGTGGATAAGTCAACGGAGAAGATTGTGAAGACAGTACGCAGCAGTGGCGCTGTAGTAGCTGGACCGATTCCGCTGCCCACCGAGAGAAAAGTGTTTACCGTTCTGCGGTCTCCGCACGTCAACAAAAAATCTCGGGAGCAGTTCCAGTTGCGTACTCACAAAAGGTTAATTGAGATTTATACACCGACTCAAAAGACTGTGGATGCGCTATCCCGCCTTGAACTCCCGAGTGGTGTAGATATTCAGGTAAAGTTGACCTAATTATTTGAGGGATTTTCTTTCAACATCGGCTGCAAGCGGCAGCTTGATGTGATGGATAAGTGTCGCTCATTTGATTTATCACTTAAAATCTTATAAAAGTGAACGGATTAATCGGTAGAAAAATTGGTATGACCAGTGTATTCGATAGCGCTGGTAGAAATGTAGCTTGTACCGTGGTTGAAGCCGGACCTTGTGTTGTAACACAAGTGAAGGATGAGGATCAGGATGGATACACCGCATTCCAACTGGGTTTCGGAGAAGCCAAAGCAAAAAGAACTTCTCAGGCACTGATTGGACATTTCGATAAAGCAAACACTACTCCCAAGCGTAATCTGGTGGAATTTCGAGATTTCAGCCTGGAAAAAGCATTGGGTGAAACTGTTACTCTTGACGAGGTTTTTCAGGAAGGAGATGTGGTTAGTGTAGTGGGTACCTCGAAGGGAAAGGGTTTCCAGGGTGTGGTAAAGCGCCATGGTTTTCGTGGTGTGAATGATGCTACTCATGGTCAGCACAACCGACAAAGAGCACCTGGATCAATCGGTGCTGCGTCCTATCCTGCCAAGGTTTTCAAAGGTATGCGAATGGCTGGACAGACAGGTAATAAGCGAGTGAAAGCCCGCAATCTGCGCGTATTGAAATTATTTCCTGAGAAGAATCTGATGCTTATCAAAGGAGCAGTGCCTGGTCACAAAGGTTCTATCGTAATCATCGAAAAATAGTACGAACAATGAAACTGGACGTATTAAATATTGAGGGGCAATCGACAGGAAGGTCAGTAGACCTGTCTCCTGAGGTTTTTGGGGTTGAACCTAATGAGCATGCAGTTTACCTGGCCGTAAAGCAGTACAATGCTAATCAGCGTCAGGGTACACATAGTGCAAAGGAACGTAATGCAGTAGCTGGTTCTACCAAGAAGCTGAAAAAGCAAAAAGGTACCGGTACGGCAAGAGCTGGAGATATTAAGAATCCGATCTTCCGTGGAGGAGGTCGCATCTTCGGCCCACGTCCCAGAAACTATGGCTTCAAGCTGAATAAGAAATTGAAGCAGTTGGCAAGAAAGTCAGCATTGTCTTCTAAAGCAGGAAGTGGCCAGATCGTAATTTTGGAAGATTTCACTTTGGAGCAACCAAAGACCAGCGAGTTTGTGAGCGTGCTCAACAATCTGAAGCTGGAAACAGGAAAGGTTCTGCTAGTGACATCTGACTATGATCGTACTCTGGTCCTTTCAGGTAGAAATATACCCGGTACGAAAGTGATGCAGGCAAAGGACATTAGTACCTATGATGTCCTGGATGCAGGCAAGGTCGTCTTGTCAGAAAGTGCTGTGGAATCTATAACTGAAATGTTGACGAAATAAAGATTTGAATCATGGCAAAGACTATTTTATTACGACCCATTATTTCTGAGAAGGCAGAGGCATTGTCCGAAGCTCATCAGCAGTATACGTTTGTCGTGGACAAACAAGCCAACAAGATTGAGATCCGAAAGGCTGTGGAGCAGATGTATAATGTAGCAGTCGATTCTGTGAACACTATGATCATGCCTGGAAAGGCGAAGCAAAGATATACCCGGGCTGGTGTACAGTCTGGTCGAGTAGGTGCCTATAAGAAAGCCATTGTCACCTTGGCTGAAGGCGAGGAAATAGATTTTTTCGGTGACATTTAAGAGATTAAAAACTTCAGAAGATGCCAGTTAAGAAGTTTAAGCCAATGACGCCCGGTACACGATTTCGTGTCGGGAATATTTTCTCAGAGGTTACTACTGATAAGCCTGAGAAGAGTCTTTTGGCTCCATTGAGAAGGACCGGTGGTCGGAACAACGCGGGAAAAATGACTGTCCGAAATATCGGAGGAGGTCATAAGCGTCGATATCGTATTATAGATTTTAAGCGTGACAAGGAAGGAATTCCTGCAACGGTTAAAACGATCGAATATGATCCCAACCGTTCTGCATACATCGCATTAGTGGTTTACGCAGATGGTGAAAAACGATACATTTTAGCGCCTAACAAATTGACAGTGGGTGCTACGGTAAGCTCCGGTAGAGGTGTGAGTCCAGATATCGGAAATGCCATGTATCTGGATGAAATTCCATTAGGTACTGCCATCCATGCCATAGAACTAAATCCTGGACGTGGAGCCAGTTTGGCACGAAGTGCTGGTACATCTGGTTTGTTAGTAGGACGTGAAGGAAGATATTGTGTAGTGAAGTTGCCTTCAGGGGAGGTACGAAGAATACTTTCAACCTGTAAAGCTACTATAGGTACCACATCCAATCCTGATCATGGATTGCAGGTATTTGGCAAGGCCGGTCGGAAGCGTTGGGTAGGACGAAGACCCAGAGTACGAGGTGTAGCCATGAACCCCGTCGATCACCCCATGGGAGGTGGTGAAGGTAAGGCATCAGGAGGTCATCCAAGGTCCAGA
>JAUILM010000083.1 GCA_030432855.1 Bacteroidia bacterium | reverse complement strand
GGATACGATATGCTAATCTCCGGGTTCGTATTGGTTAGTGTGAAATCCTCTGTAATGGTACCAATTCTTGCATATCGACTTTCAATTTCATCCACAATTGTACGGGAGATAGATCGGTCAAAGGAGTTCTCTCCTACCTTAAGAGATACAGTAGAAGTTTGCGCGGATCTTGCCACAAACGACATGCGCACTTTTGCCAGCTCGCTGAGTATGGCGCCACTGAAATCAAAAATGCTGCTGTAATCTCTTGATCGCTGCACTTTAAATTGATCGCCATACCATTGTCGTCCAGAGCCCTGGAGATTGGCATCTCCTGACAAATGGAGTAAATTGTAGATGTCATTTTCGTAGTGCAGCCGCTCGTCGAAAGCAGTGGATGTACGGTCTTCTACATCGATCATGCTTTGGGAACCGATTCGGATCTTGTCCTGATTACCTATCCTTAGAAAGTAGAAATTTTGTGTCTCATAAGGATTCTTATGATATTGAAATATTTCAGCGTTTTGATCGTAGCTCCAGTCATCGGCTGACTCACAATAAACGAGAATATAGTCTCCCTGATCAAAGGTTCCATCTTCCTCACCTATAATACGAATGGGAATGGGGGCCAGATCATCAACTCTCTCTGCACTGTTCTCCTGAGGGAGGGTGCCACCTCCATGTCCATAAATATTGATACGGTTTGGATCAATAATCGTCGGGTTAATGCTTAAGTCTTCAAGGAACTCATAATCGAGTTTGTACACACCATCCTGACTGACAGCAAACTTATAGATTTCACCGTCAGCAAGTACTGAACGTGGAGTTTGTCCCACTATGAGTGCAAATGAAATGAGGGAAAACAGAGTAGTCAGTGTAGTTCTTAATACCATTGCTTCTTTTTAAGCGATATCTAACTGGACATTATATATAGTGTACAAATAAGATCTTGCAAAGTTCTTGTTCTTAAACGAGAATTGAAAGCGGGTATTGCTGCTATTTTGTCTGCCTATTGACGTGGAGAGATTAAATAATTGTCAACTGCTATGGCTTCCAAAGCAGGATTCCAAATGTAAATCTTCAAAGTAGAAGACTTTGGCAGTAGCTCCTCACTGCTCGGAATACTCCATTGTATTTTTTGCCACGCGTTCTTTGTGTCCGGGAGGGGTTTGAAATGATGCACGATTTCAGAACCATCATCCACGATACTAAACACCAGCTTGGCGTTGGAAGGTGATTCCGTTTTGACCTCAAGAGTGATGTCTACAGCCGATGTAGATGCGAAAGTTTTGTCCCATGGATGTTCGAAAGTCGAACTGTATTTGATGTCAGATATGTTTTCAAATCGATTTCCGGAAGTTTCTATTTCCATGGCGCTTTCGATGATAGTCCATCGTGATGTCGCCAGATCAAAACCATTAAAAAAGTAGGGTGCAAGTGACCTGGAATTACAGCGGTAGGCAAAGTATCCTTTGTCTAGTGAGAGGGTATCCACGGCATAATTGGCAGAGAGAAAGTCTGTAAATACATGTCCGGACGGGGTAGGAATAGGTCGGGAATAGAAGACAAACGATTGTTCTTCTAATGCACTAATGCATTCCCTAAACCCACTTAAATCAGCCCGATCCAGGAAACGATGCACCAAGATCGTGTCACCTTTTTCCTGATTACTTAATGTCAGGTCATCAATGGCATTCACCAGATGGATATCGGTATCATCCAGTAGCACCAACTCGGTTTGGGAGGAATTCCTCAGTAAATATGCTGCGGTAATTAATATGGGTACGACGATCACAGCGATACGCACCGCTCTATGCATGCCCCCCCATTCCAGCATAATGATGGCAAAAATGATGAGCAAAAAGGCTCCAAATGAAATTATCAGGGCATGGAACAAATGACCGGGTTCAAATTGCAGGGTAACGGAATGTTCTCCCTCGGGGAGCCAAAATCCCAAAAGACTTCCATCCACCCATACTCGCTCCAGGGCTTTTCCTTCAACGTAGGCATACCAATTCTCATGGTAGATTTGATTGTACACCAGAATTTTTGGTACAGCGGTCGAGGTCTTGAGGACTGCATGATTCGGGCTGTATTCCTGAATGTTTATTTGATTTTCCCTGGATGTCACTTCCGGTACACTGATGTAATGACGCATCGTATCATTAGTAGCGATCAGTTGTGAGAGGTAAATAATGGGTTGTGCCAGACTTTTTAAATAATAATCGCTTTGCTCGAGCTGTTCGTGTAAGTGATATTGATAAGGGCTGTAGGCATCATCGCCAGATCTTTTATAGAAGGTATTGGTATTTCGATATACCGGGATATGGTAAAGTCCCTTGTCGATATTGGAGCCTACAGGATCAGTGAGTGAGTTATTAGGATATCCGCGACTCGCAGCGTGAACGGTAGCCTGGACTTCCTGGAGCTTTTTTTCAGAAAAAACAGATACAGAGCCATTCAGTTGCGTACTGACAGTGAGGTCCAGAAATGAAATGAGCAGTAGCACAGTGATCACATGGTTGGGAGCTGTTTTCCGGATTACGATGAAAGTCAGCCATAATATCAAAGCATGAAAATGCGATTGAACCACTAATGCCTGTAGAGGTGTCTTTACGGATATTCCCGCAAGATTAAACTGGGGAAAAAATAGCCATGAAGCCAGGGCAAATCCAGAACAGAGAATGGCCAGCACCAACGAAATAGTTGGGAGGTACTTCACAACATCCTTTGTCCATTTTTCAATATAGCTGGTTGCCAGAAGTAATAATGACAGGATCGTGAAATATCTAAAGAGGCTGGGAAATCTGAATTGATCGAAGGGAGGAATTAGATTCAGCCACATCCTAAAGGGTAGCTCGGCAGCCAATGTAAGAGAAATCGAGATCCCTGCCCCCAGCCATAGGTAACTGTAAAAGTGACTCCGAATGTTTTTCAAGGATAAGACAGCAACTATAAGAGGAAGGAGCCCAATGTAGAGATTCATCATGGACTGGTCTCCCTGCCAGTATGCATATCCACCCTTGACGGTCATATAGGGCAGAATGAAGCTGATCAGATGCTTCAAACGCAGGGTACCCAGCAGGGTGTCAGATGCATCTACGGCTTCACTCCGCGTGATATGAGATTGAAGTTCGAGATAGCAAATAAGCACCAGGCAGCAAAGAAGAAAGCAGAGAGTGGCCCATTTAGCGAGCCGAATAAAGCTGTCCACACTAAATTTCTTGACATATACATGTCGTATAGAAAGGCCAAAAAGTATGAATGTAGTCACCACAACAAAGGGTACATAGCCTCCTGTTGCCAGCAAAAAGAAACTGATGGTAGCATATAATCCAAACAACCACCGGGAAGTACGGAGAAACCTGACATAGTAAGCAAAAACATGAGGCATCCAGGCCCCTGCCACGATCCAACCCATGTGTTGCGCATTGCCGACGAAAAAACCCGATAACGGGAAGCAAAGTGCACCCCATAGGGCACTTTGATGCTGGATACCAAAAGCGCGAGCCAGGTGAAAGAAGCCGGTAGAAGCAATAAAAATATGAATAAGGTACTCCAGGTTAAGTGAAATGGCGTCGTATGGACGGATCAGACCTACCAAGAGTGCGATAGGGTACCAGGTTTCTGGCATTGAACCATGTACGAACCCGAGACGTTGGAAAGGATTCCACCAGGGCAATATACCATTGCGAAGGGCATCAGATGTAAAATATCTCCAGGGTAGCGTGAGATCTATGGCATCCCATTTGAGGGTATATTGAAATGAGGTGATTTGCCAGAAAGCAATCAGGATAAATATGAAAACAAGGGCAAATTGTCGTTTAGTAGAGAGATTTGAGAAAGCACTATAGAAACCTGAAGCGTTCAAATGTTTAGTCCCCGTTTTTGCGAATATATTAATTAAGTTTAGATCGATTCTCCAAAAGACATACTTATAACTGGTCTCCGAATGCTACTCAAATTGCGAACGCTCTGGCTCATCTTTGGTATGCTCTCGCTGGTGTGGTCCATCCGGGCACAGGATCCTGTATTCAGCCAGTATTATGCTGCACCCTTACAACTCAATCCCGCTTTTACAGGTATCAGCGAGGGAGGTAAAGTGGTGCTCAACTATCGAAACCAATGGCCGCGAATCAACCAGGCCTATGTGACCTATGCAGCTTCATTTGACCAGTTCTTTTCGTACATCAATAGTGGTTTTGGACTTTCTGTACTTTCTGACAATGCGGGTAGAGGCCTGTACAGGACTACAGATGTCAGTGCATATTACTCGTATAGGGCTCGATTCAACCAGCGTTTTCAGATGCGACTGGGCATAGAAGCGGGATACTTTCAATCCCGCGTTGACTGGGATCGACTGGTCTTTCTCGATCAATTGGATCCTGAGTATGGTGCGATCAGTCCTGGTGGAATTCCGTACCCCAGTGAGGAAGTGCCACCGGAGCAGGGCACATCTATCTCTTCACTGGATATTTCGGCGGGTATTCTCTTTTTCAATGACAAATATTACGGAGGTATCAGTCTCAAGCATCTCAACACGCCTAGACTATCATTCCTGGACGTGAATCCCGAAATTTTGGCCGGTTTACCCATGAGCATTTCCCTCCACGGTGGAGCGGAATTAGACGTGATGAGTCTGGGGAGAGGTCGACGTGTTTTTGTCGCACCAGGCTTCCAATTTATCAATCAAGGGACCCAGAGACAGCTGAACATTGGCACGATTTTTAGGTATGATAAGGTCGGAACCGGTGTTTGGTACAGACATGCAAACACAAATCCCGATGCTTTGATATTTATACTGGAGGGCAGACAAGAGTTTTTCAAAGTCAGCTACTCCTATGATTTTACCCTCTCGTCATTGTCAAGTTCGGGTGGTGCCCATGAGATCAGCTTGATTTTCAATTTTGACTACGGTAGGGAAGAATCGCGATATAACGACTGTTTCAACCTGTTTAGATAATACAGGGGAGCGAAACATCGTTAAACGAACGTGAATAATTTACTTTAATATATTTGATTCGCAATTTCAAATAAGAACGATGGGAAAATACAGTAGAATCATTTTTTTCATAGCACTGGTAGGCATGGTGGGTATCGGATGTAAAAAATCCGAGCGATCTTCTACCACAGGATGGAAGTATAATGATCAAAAGTGGGGTGGCTTCCAAAAAAATGATTACAAAGGTCAAATCACAGCACCAAACCTTGTGTTGGTGGAAGGTGGTACATTCACTATGGGTCTCACCGCAGAAGATGTGACCTATGAGTGGAATAACGTACCTCGCAGGGTCACCGTACCTTCTTTCTATATGGATGAAACAGAAATCGCCAATATTGATTATCGCCATTTTGTTTTCTGGACTAATAATACATTTGGAGAAAGCTATCCGCAGCGATATCGGGAAGTACTCCCTGATACACTCGTTTGGCGTGAAGAATTAGCCTATAACGAGCCCTTAGTGGAGACTTACTTTCGGCACCCATCATTTGATGATTATCCTGTCGTAGGTGTTAGTTGGGATCAGGCAAACGAATATTGCAAGTGGAGAAGTGATCGTGTCAACGAAATGTTGATGATTGAAAAAGGTATTCTAAATCCTAATCCTGAACAAAAGGATGCAGACAACTTCAATACGAAGGCGTACTTAGCCGGACAGTATGAAGGTAATGTAAAGAAAAATCTCAAAGATGAGATGACTGGTGGAGAGCGTAAAGTACGTGTAGAGGACGGAATTTTTGTCCCCAGTTATCGACTTCCTACCGAAGCAGAATGGGAATATGCGGCTCTGGGTCTTATTGGAAAACGTGTGGCCAAGCAGGATGAGTTGATTTCCGAGAGAAGAATTTTCCCATGGGATAATAACACAGCACGATACAAGCGTAGAGATCGACATCAAGGTAAGATGTTGGCAAACTTTAAGCGTGGTCGGGGTGACTACATGGGTCTGGCTGGTAAGCTTAATGATAATTCGCCTTACCCTGCACCAGTGCGATCATACTGGCCAAACGACTATGGCATCTATAATATGGCAGGAAACGTAAATGAGTGGGTGGCCGATGTCTATCGTCCTACCACAAGTACTACACTTCGCGATCCGGATCAACATGACCTGAATCCATTCCGGGGTAATAAATTTTACGAAGTAGTGATGGACGATGAAGGCAAAATCGCTGAGAAAGATAGTCTGGGTCGTATTCGAACTATGCTAGTAGACTCATCGGATGCTGCAAATCGTGAAAACTACCACAGACCCGAACTTCTCGATTATCGTGATGGTGATGAAGATAGTGGTGCGCAATATGACTACGGTAACACTACTTTAATCAACGAAAACTCTCGAGTGATCAAAGGTGGATCCTGGGCAGACCGACTATTCTGGTTAGCTCCTGGTGCCAGAAGATTCAAAGATGAAACCAAGTCCGATAAAACCATCGGATTTAGATGTGCAATGGATCGTCTAGGTTCTCCGGTGGGTAATGATGATAAGGGGGGTAATTACTTTAAGGGTAATAAGACCAAGAAGAGTAAGCGAAAGTATAAATAACAATAGATCATCTAAATATTTAAGTCCTATCACGTTTGTGGTAGGACTTTTTTATTTTCCATGGTGCTTAGAGTCAGTGATATATACACGTGTTTTCTTCAATGCGAGGAAGTCTGTATCGATTCCAGGAAGGTCAATCCATCCGCTTTTTTTGTAGCTATTCGTGGCGAAAATTTTGATGGAAACGACTACGTCAATCAGGCTTTGGCCAAGGGTGCAAAATTCTGTTTGGTTGATCGGGAATCGCTGGAAGATCATCCGCAGTGCCTTTATACACCCAATGCGCTAGTTGCATTGCAACGATTGGCATCTTATCATCGTAGGCAATTTGATATTCCTGTTTTGGCTTTGACAGGGTCAAATGGAAAGACCACCACTAAAGAGCTGATCAACGCAGTACTGAGTGCCAAATATGAGGTGCTCTGTACTAGTGGCAACTTTAATAATCATCTTGGAGTTCCCCTTACCTTGCTGCGCATCAGAGAAGAACATGAGTTGGCAATTGTTGAAATGGGGGCAAACCATGGAGGCGAGATAGATTGGCTTTGCCAAATAGCACAGCCAACACTGGGTATAATCACCAATATTGGTAATGCACACCTGGAGGGGTTTGGTAGCCTACAGGGAATTAGGGACGCCAAACACGAACTATATCGATACCTGGACTCGCATCAAGGATTAATTTTGGCGAATGCTGAGGAGACTTCGATGTCCGATTTTGAATCCTATGGCTATCGGAATGCATTCTCTTTTAGAAGGAACGTTATCCCGGGCACTTTAGATCAAATCAATCTTAGATCAGAAACAAAGTGGTGTGCAATTGACTTATGTACTTCCGATGGTGAAGTTCTAACCACCCGTACAAATCTCTATGGCCAGTACAATCTTCAAAATGTTTTTGCAGCGGCATGTATTGGATCCTGGTTTGGTGTTGATGCGGAGAGTATTCAGCAGAGCCTCCAGACCTACCAATCATCCAACAACCGGACGCAATTAGTTAAGCAGAACGGGAATACTTACTATTTAGATGCTTACAATGCCAATCCGACAAGTGTCGCAAATGCTTTGAGCTTCTTCCTTTCAGTAGAAGGAGAAAACAAGATGGTTGTTTTAGGTGATATGCTTGAGCTTGGAGCGGAAGAAGATAAGTATCATCTTACCATTATACACTCACTGTATAAATCGAAAGTCTCCAAGATCTTTCTGGTAGGTCCTATATATCAAAGGGTGTATGAAAAACAATCACCCAATCCCAACATATTGACATTTGATAGTAGTGAGAGCTTTCTCTCCTGGCTGAGGAAAAACCCTTTTCAAGATGCTCAGGTATTTGTGAAGGGATCACGTGGTATGCGGTTGGAGAGGATACTGGATCAGGCCACTTGAGGGTCTAGCACGTCCTCAGAATTTTCGTGTCTTTCCAATGCTTTTTCCAGGCGATCGGTTAGCATTTGTTCATTGACTGCGGTAGAATAGTCCTGATAGTCACAGGCTATCAATGGATTCTCTTGCGCGAGTTTCTTCTTTGGATAGGGAGACTTTAGCCACCATTTCTGATGGAGGTCATCCTTATAAAAGACCAGAGTTTCACTATAAATACTGCCCTCTACTACATATGTAATCATATTATTTACTTTCGGAGGGTATTGCAATCCTGACATATCGAGGCCATAGAGGAAGTACCAGCTTAGTGTCCCAATGACATCAATGGCAATTTCAGCCATGGTTTGCGAACAATTGAAGATTGTAAATACCTTGTTTTGTTCACTTCTACCGGCATAATGGGCCAGCTGACATAATTCTTCGACGGTAAATCCAACGGAAGAAACATGTGTTGTTGATTCCACCTCACTACTTTTCAGTACACCAAGATCGATTCCGAGAAGATCAGACATACGTATTTCTGGCTCGCACATTCCAATATTCTTTCTAACCTCCCCCAAACGGTAGGAGCTAAAGAAAGACTGTTGATTTGTAGCAAGAAAGTCGGCATTTGTGTATTGAGCCTGACTACCAATGACTGAAAGGTGCTGCAACCAGGGTGCACGCAGATCCAACATCACCTGATCCATGCTCTCTCCATGACCAATCTCTTTTTGACAAAGACTTACATTGAAGGGTTTGTCAAGAAATTGAAAGGCATCAAATGCATTTTTTATGGCCTTCTGTTTTTGACTGATGATGAGGGTGGTTTTCTGGCTGTTATTGTTAATCAAGGGTATGATTTCAGATCCATGCTTCTCATCCAGTTGATAGAGTCCACCCAGTTGTATTTTCTTGAAAGGCAGCTCCATTGAGAGGAGGTGAGAAGCGAGTTTAAAGCTCCAATTCTCATCGCCACAAAAGATAATTTCAACAATGTTATTTACGTTTTCAGATGATGTTTTGTCACTGGGAATGCCTGTTAAAAATTTTGCGTCAGAAGCAATCTCGAGGGCTTTTTGATCCAGAGATTTTATGTTGGAAATCATAGTGTTAAATATTGTGTAAATCTTTGATACTTACGAAAATAGCAAACTCAATTAAACCATATTTAAAAAAGGATCATATAATTTGTGTGCTTGAGAAAAAACGATATTTTTGTTATAAGGGAGAGTAAGTATCTTTTACAAAACCTAAACCTTAAGTTATCCATGACAAGAAAAGCATCTTTATTTTTCATCTTTGCTTTTTCTGCAATGGTGTTCCAGGTTTCTTTTGGTCAGAGCGATGGCGCGTTAACACCCGCCGTTGATGATGAGAAGACGGCGGATCCCGAGCAGAATCGAAAATGGCGAGAAGGCCAGTATCCGTATTCTGCTAAACCCAAGAGCATGTGGGAACTGGGGATTCATGCAGGTCATGCCTTCATCTCTGGTGACGTAGAATCTCCCTTTCCAGGTGGCATCGGTTTAGGTCTTCATCTACGCAAGGCAATTAACTATACCCTATCATTCAGGCTTGATGGCTGGTACTCCTCTCAGAAGGGATTGGATGCTAGAAGAACGAGTTCTTTGACACTACAGAATGAACTTTTGTTTCAGCAGGCCGATGGAAACAATCTGGCTGGCTATGTAAACAGTGGTTCTTCAATCCACAGAAATTTCAAAACGTCAATTATTGGGGGTAGTGTTGAGGCAGTGCTTAATATAGGAAATCTGCTCTTCCATCAGGATAGGAATGTTTGGAATGCATATGCTGTTGCTGGCATTGGATTAAATATCCCAACCGTGAAAGTAGATTTATTGAACGGCTCTTCACTTTATGATTTTGAGTCTGTTGCCCAAGGGTTAGATCTAACCAATAAGAGTGATCGTAAGGAATCTCGTAAACGGTTGAAAGATCTTCTTGATGGTGATTACGAAACGGATGGAGGGGTTCAAAACGACGTGATATCTCTGGGTGATGAAAGAAGTGTAGTGCCTCACGTAAATTTTGGTCTGGGTCTATCACGTAAGCTTAGCAATCGTGTAAACATTGGATTGGAGTACCAGATCGTCTTGTCAGACAATGATTTATATGATGGCTTTGAGTACAGATCCCAGTTTGACCAGTCTAATAACCTGGATATACCTCATTATCTAAGTGCCAGAGTAGGTATCAACCTCGGCAACTTTAATGAGAAGACCGAACCTCTATACTGGTTGAATCCATTAAGTGGTGCAATGAGTGACCTCGCAGAAGTAAAAGCCAGACCTATATTGGATCTTACCGATACAGATGGTGATGGTGTGATTGATATGTTGGATCAGGAGATCGGCAGTCCCGATGGTGCTCCTGTTGATACCCGTGGTATTGTACTTGACAGTGACAATGATGGTGTAGCAGATTATCTTGACGCCGAGCCTTACTCAGCTGCTGGATATGATGTTGATGCAAATGGTGTAGCTCAGATCCCCGACCCGGGTTATCTAAATGAAGATGACGTCAATCAGATCATAAATCAGAAACTGAGCAATATCAGAACAAACTGGTTCCTTCCCATGATCCACTTTGATCTGGACAAGTACTATGTTAAACCTGAGTTTTATGGCGAACTGCATAATATAGCTACTGTGATGCAGCAGCATCCTAACATCAATGTTGTAGTTCGAGGGTATGCCGATGGTAGAAATCCAGAAGATTACAATAATGTGCTCTCATATCGAAGAGCTGAGGCTGCTATGAACTTCCTAATGGAAAAATATGATCTGCCACGACAGCGATTCTTGTTACAGTACAGCGGAGAACAGGCTCCGCTCGTGCCAGATCTTCCCGAATCTCATAACATCTCCAAGCAAGAAGAAATGCAGCAATACCTGAATCGTCGGGTAGAATTTATCATTGCTAGCGCAGATGATCAGGAGATGGAACAACCCGAAGGTCCGGATGCTGGTTCAGGAACTCCTGGTTCAAGTCGACCTGGTGCCAAATACAGTGGAAACAGAAATTCAGGTTACTAGAGTTACTAGAGATAGACTATAAAACATAAGAAATTTGCAACTGCATGTGCGTAACTGTACATGCAGTTTTTTTATGCACACATACGGAATAGAGTTGCAAAAAAGCCTGACAGACTTTCATCTATCAGGCCATTTATTTTTATACACCAAATGGGTTAAATAGGATTGGTCAATCCTTGTTGAGGACTATCTAATAACAGTTAAAGCAGCATCCTGACGGGATTCTCCAGAAATTCACGGAGTGTCTGTAGAAACTGTGCTGCTGTAGCACCATCTACTACTCTATGATCTGATGACAAAGTGACTTTCATGATGTTTCCTATCTGTATAGATCCATCTTTTACTATCGGCTTCTCTACAATTGATCCTACAGCAAGTATACAGGCATCAGGAGGATTGATGATGGCCGTAAACTCGTCCACATCAAACATTCCTAGATTTGAGATTGTAAATGTGTTGCCTTGCATCTCGTTAGGCTGAAGTTTCTTTTCTCTGGCTTTTCCAGCGAGCTCTTTTACCTCACCATTTATTTGAGCAAGTGACTTCTGATCCGCCTTATTGACTACAGGGACTAGCAGACCATCAGGCACAGCTACTGCAACACCTATGTTGATATTGCCGTTAGTACGGATCTTATCTCCAAGCCATGAGCTATTCACTGCAGGATGGTGCCTCAGTGCCATGGCTGTTGCCTTCAGTACGAGATCGTTAAAAGAGATCTTAGGCGGTGCAGTCGTGTTTAACTGCTTCCTGGTCGCAATAGCTTGAGACATATCAATCTCCACGGTCACATAGAAGTGAGGTGCAGAGAACTTACTTTCACTGAGTCTTCTTGCAATGACTTTTCGCATTTGGGAAACAGCTACTTCCTTATCCTCACCCGTGACTAAAGTAGGAGTATAGGCAGGAGCAGACGGTGCTTCTGTACTGGCACCACTCTCCATGAAGGTTATAATATCCTTTTTGACGATTCTACCTTGTTCTCCTGATCCGCTGCCCAGACGACCCAAATCGATGC
>JAUILM010000929.1 GCA_030432855.1 Bacteroidia bacterium | reverse complement strand
GTGCCGCACTTTCATTAGACTTTGACGAGGAGATGCTCTCCTGGGAAAAAGGTCCTAAACCCTATGATGGGACCTGGTCAAAATACTGGTACAAATCGGTACATGAGTCTACAGGATTCAGCCCAGCCAGATTGAGCAAAGATCCAGTGCCGGATCACCTTACACATCTGGCCAGTGAAGCTATGGAATACTATAAAAATTTAAGTTTACACACTTTAAAATAGCATGTTATGCTTCAGAAGTTCGATGAAAGAAATAAAGATATTCTGGTATTTGTAAAGGATAAGCTGGTGCCTCGAGGGGAGGCGAAGATATCCGTATTTGATTCGGCAGTACAGGGAGGTGATGCCGTATGGGAAGGCATTCGAGTGTACCCGGAAGGTGTGTTCTTATTAGACCGTCACTTGCAGCGACTCTATGATTCTGCAAAAGCGATGGCTTTTGATCCATTACCAGATCTTTCATTCATCAAAGAGAGTCTTTTTGAGACCCTTAAGGCAAACAAAATGGACAGGGACACCCATGTGCGATTAACGTTGACCCGTGGAGAAAAGATCACATCGGGGATGGATCCCCGGTTAAATCAGTTTGGTCCCACGCTGATTGTTCTGGCTGAATGGAAGCCCCCCGTTTATGATAATGCTTCCGGTATTCGTGTTTTTACATCCACGATACGTCGTAACAGCCCAAATCACCTGGACTCAAAAATACACCATAACAATCTGATAAATAACATCTTAGCCAAAATACAAGCCAATGTAGCAGGAGCGGATGCAGCTCTTATGTTGGATGTACATGGCTTTGCTTCAGAGCTTAATGGGACCAATATTTTCATGGTACGAAATCAAACTGTATTCACACCACATGCGGATGCTTGCCTTCCAGGTATCACTCGAGGTCTCGTTCTCGAAATCTGTCGTGACCAGAACATTCCTGTCATTGAAAAAAATATCTCACTCACTGAGCTGTACACGGCAGAGGAGGTATTCTGTACCGGAAGTATGGGAGAAATCACGCCTATAGTCCAAATTGATGGCAGAGAAATTGCCAGTAACAGCACTACTACAGCCAGACTGCAAAAAGTCTTTCATGAGTACATTGCAAACTATTGTACTTCAATCACTTAAAAGGTTAGACTGTTTATGGTGTACTGTAATCTAAATGTGAAATAACACAACTTTATAAATTTCGGGTTTGTAATACTCGCTCTTTCACCACTATATTTGTATCTTTTGAAAGCCAGGGTGTTACTCACAAACTTTCAAAATGAGGCTGTAAAATTATTACTGTAGTCTTTGATTTTTAATAAAAAACAGTAACTTCGTTACGCAATTGGATAAAACACCACCCGAACCAAAGATCTTTCTTACGGATTTTGTGTTTGAGCTGCCTGGATAATCTTTCAGGCGGCTTTTTTTTTGCATAACAAATAGTCCTCGCACAACTCCCTGATCTATAGTTGATTATCAACAATTTCATCCTATTGAAGTCATCGATATTTTTGATGTCCTGTACATGGGTTACTCTATGATATTTAGTAACATTACGTTTTGATTGTTTTGCATATATGGAGGAGCATAAGGAAGAAGTCTTAGATCAATTTTACGAACAGATCCGGTCTATCATTCTAACCAGGCAGCACCCAGTCACGGGCTTATTGCCTGCAAGTACCGCTATCAGTATCCATGGTGACTATACGGATGCTTGGGTTAGGGATAATGTATATAGTATCATGGCAGTATGGGCACTGTCACTGGCCTACAAAAATACGGGTACCAACTCTGCTCGCCAATTCGAACTTGAACATTCGACTATCAACCTGATGCGTGGCTTGATGCGTGCCATGATGCGACAATCACATAAAGTTGAGGCATTTAAGTCTTCATTGGCGCTTCATGATGCACTCCACGCGAAATATGACACAGAAACCGGACTTACTGTTGTCGGTGATCATGAGTGGGGGCATCTCCAGATCGACGCCACTTCCCTTTACCTGCTCATGCTTGCTCAGATGATTTCATCGGGCTTGCCTATCATTACATCTCAGCATGAAATAGACTTTGTACAGAATCTGATCTATTATATAGAACGAGCATACCGAACGCCCGACTATGGCATATGGGAACGGGGAGAAAAGACCAATATCGGATATGTTGAGCTAAATGCCAGTTCAATTGGTATGGCAAAGGCCGCTTTAGAAGCACTGTCAGGTTTTGATTTATATGGAAAG
>JAUILM010000928.1 GCA_030432855.1 Bacteroidia bacterium | reverse complement strand
ATTTTAATCTTGCTTTCACCAGGTTTGATCGGGAAGTGCTCTCGGAAATATCCAGTCGATCGGCAATTTCTTTGTGTGAGTACCCCTCGATCACGTACATATTAAATACAGTACGGTACGCGGGGCTCAGCTTTTGAATGCATTCCAGAATCTCCTTTTCGGAGCACATACTGACAGCATCCGGTGTATTATCACTCAAATCGTATGCCTGATCGAGATCATCCGTTCTTCGCCTGGACTTTTTTCGATAATAATCGATCGAAGTATTGATCATAATCCGCCGAATCCAGGCACTCAATGAGGTTCCTGCCTTGTACTTAGAAATATTTCTAAATACTTTGATGAATCCTTCGTGAAGGATATCCAAAGCTTCGTCCTGGTCTCCTGCATATCGAAGACACACTCCCATCATGCTACCATAATGGTCTGTGTATAGCTGCTTTTGTGCCCATTTTTCTTCTCTGGCACATGCGGCTATGAAGTCGCTTTCATCATGATCGATCTTCAATACAAAATCCATGCAAAAAATAATACCACTGGTCTATTACCCAAGTTAGCTCAATAGAAACGCATTCAAAAATTGGTTTGCTGCTTTTAACACTTAACTAACAGGTTACAAACAGCGCTGAATCCCTGAAATTGACCCGCTTATGCTCGAATACACCATAACCTTGTTCTTAAATCCAAAAACTATGAGTGACAGTTATTATATGTTAGTGGCTAATTATAAATTTGTTAGTTAGAAATGAGCGCTACAAGTAATGAGTGAAGGCCTGACATCTGATACCACTACAGCTGATAATCATGAGATACATACCCTAAAGGGCATGTACAAAAACTATTTTCTGGACTATGCATCCTATGTCATCCTGGAGCGGGCAGTACCCAGCATTGAGGATGGACTGAAACCTGTGCAACGCAGAATCCTGCATGCCATGAAGGAGATGGATGATGGTCGCTATCATAAAGTAGCGAACATCATAGGACAGACGATGCAGTATCATCCGCATGGAGATGCTGCGATTGGAGATGCGCTGGTGAAACTTGGCCAACGCGACCTGCTGATCGACACGCAGGGAAACTGGGGTGATACCCGCACCGGAGATTCGGCTGCAGCAGCACGATATATCGAAGCCCGCCTGACTAAATTCGCACTGGATGTAGCCTTCAATAAGGACACCACAGAATGGCAGTTGTCCTATGATGGTCGTAAAAATGAGCCCATCAACCTACCGATGAAGTTTCCCTTACTACTGGCACAAGGAGTCGAGGGAATCGCAGTGGGACTGTCCACCAAGATAATGCCCCACAATATTGGCGAACTTATCAAGGCGTCCATAAAGATCCTCGAGGATAAGAAGTTTACTATTTACCCGGACTTTTCAACAGGAGGTCAGATTGATGTTTCTGATTACAACAATGGCAAAAGAGGGGGTAAGATCCAGGTGCGTGCAAAGATTGAGAAGCTAGACAAGAACACCCTGATAGTCACCGAACTCCCCTATGGAGTCACGACCTCATCACTGATTGATAGCATTATCAAAGCCAATGATAAGGGCAAGATCAAGATCAAAAAGGTAGTTGACAACACCGCACAGAATGTTGAGATTATGATCGATCTGGCATCTGGTGTATCTCCTGACCTTACGATTGATGCCCTCTACGCATTCACCAGTTGTTCGGTTTCCATATCACCCAATGCCTGTGTCATTGTAGACAACAAGCCGGAGTTTTTGTCGGTCAATGAAATTTTAAGACTATCCACAGATTACACTCGTGATTTACTTCGCCAGGAGCTGGAAATCAAACTAGAGGATCTGCAAAGTAAGTGGCACTATGCGTCCCTGGAAAAGATATTTATAGAAAATCGGGTCTACCGGGAAATTGAAGAGTGCGAAACCTGGGAAGCGGTACTCGAAACCATCGATCGTGAAATGAGGCGGTATATCGTGGACACCACAGAGACGCCTAAAAAGAATGATCCCCGACTTCATCTCAGCCGGCCCTTCGTACATGAGGATATTATCCGTCTCACAGAAATAAAGATTAAACGGATCTCTAAGTTCAATGCTTTCAAGGCGGATGAATACATCCAGGATCTTGAAAAGCAAATAGCTGAGACCCGATACAATCTGGAGCATCTCACCGAGTTTGCCATCAACTATTTTGAAGAGCTCTATGAAAAATATGGCAGCAATAGTCCACGACTAACCGAGATCACATCATTTGATCAGATTGATGTGGTA
>JAUILM010000927.1 GCA_030432855.1 Bacteroidia bacterium | reverse complement strand
AGAATTACATGGAAAAATTTACATTTAAAGTAAAAAACAAAGAGTATGAGTCCCCCAAATCGAATCCTACTGGGCGAGAACTCCTCAACCTTATCGATTTAATCCCTGCTGAGGATTATGAATTATTTCTCAAAATCGCCAAACGAGAATATGAACCTGTCCAGCTTGATGAAGTGGTTGATCTCACTCAACCTGGAATCGAAAAATTTCACGTGAAACGGAGATATGAAATTCCATATTTATTAGATGGTGAGCATTTTTCCACCTATGAATGTTTAATAACTCCCGCTCAAATTCTTCAAGATAATGGCTACCATCCTGACAAGTTTTATCTAAAACAGATTGAAGGAAATAGGGAAATAAACTTTAAACAGGATTTGGAACATCTTATTTCTTTGCGTCCAAATACAAAGTTCATTACCTGCAAAAAAGCTCCAACCCCAGTAGCATGACTGTTGGCATTCAAGAACTAGAAAGACAACTTCGTGAGCTAGGATATTCAACTGAAAAGCCAAAGCCTGATATGGTGGCTTTTCAGTTTGAAATTCCTCATGGAAGATTTAGAGGAAGAGAGATAAAAATAGCTCTTAAAGCTCCACAATTTCCACGAGTTCCACCACATGGTCCATATATAAAACCGCATCTTTTCCCAGCTAAATCAGGTGGGGTTCATCCAACTGGTGGAATTCATAATCAAGGGATACCAACAGGTGAATGGCAGCTTTGGAGTCGGCCTTTTACCGATTGGAACAATAGTGATAAATCTGCCAGAACCTATCTGGCTTTCATAAGAAGATTATTTGATTTTACATGAAATACAGCGTAACCCTCCCAGAAGAGGTGCATAAGGTTATAACAAATCACCTTATTCGAGAAGACAGACAGGAGGATCTTTGCTTTGCTCTATATACACCGTCAACTGGCCGTGAAAGATATACTGGCCTGATAAAAGAGGTCATTTTACCCCAAAAAGGAGACAGAAATATTCATGGTAATGTAAGCTTCAATGCAGATTACTTTGATAGGGTCACTCAAATAGCCTTAAAAAAAGGGTTTGGAATCTGTTTCATGCACAGTCATCCATATCCAGGGTGGCAATCCATGAGTAATGAGGATATTCGTGCAGAGCAAATGCTTGCACCCAGAATAAAGGCAGTAACAGGCTTACCCTTACTGGGGATGACTGTTGGCTCAGACTCAACCTGGAGTGCACGATTTTGGATAAAAACCCATCCTCATACATACAAGAAAATATGGTGCAAGTCCGTAAGAGTGATTGGTAAAGGGTTTAGAATTGATTTCGCTGACCACCTATTTCCCGCACCTGAAAGTACTGAGGAATTTATTCAGACTATTTCTGCTTGGGGAAAATATAAACAAGCAGATATATCCCGTTTAAGGGTTGGTATAGTCGGACTTGGGAGTGTAGGTAGCATCATTTCAGAGTTTTTGATGAGAACTGGAGTACGTCACATATACCTTATTGATTTCGATAGGATTGAACGAAAAAATCTTGATAGACAACACAGTATGGGACAACGTAGTATTGGTCGCCTTAAAGTTTATGCTTATGAAGATTTTCTCCACCATAACAGGATCGATGATCATCTCATTGTCAACAGTTTCCCTTACAGCATTTCGGAGAAAGAAGGTTTAGAGGCTGCCCTTGACTGTGATATTATATTTTCATGTGTTGATCGCCCGTGGCCACGCTACATCCTTAATTCCCTGGCTTATGCCAATTTGATTCCAGTCATAGATGGCGGTATCGATGCCAGTATAAATAAGGATCATACAAATCTGGATCAGGCGCGATGGAAAGCTCATACTGTTGGGTCTCATCGTCGATGTTTACAATGCCTTGGTCAATATAACTTAGAAGATGTTGCTTTAGAAATGGGGGGTAGCCTTGATGATCCAACTTACATTCAAGGCTTACCTAAAGACTATTTCATTCATCGAGGTGAGAACGTATTTGGTTTCAGTTCTTCACTTGCCAGTATGTTAGAGTTACAATTCCTCTCCCTTCTTCTACAACCACGTGGCGTTTATTATGGTCCTAAAGAAATGGACTTTGTTACCGGTAACATCGATCACGATTTCCCAGATGAGTGTGATGATAATTGTGAGTTTCCACAAATGGAAGCATTGGGTGATAAGGTCAATCTTGGGCTTATTCAAGCCCATCCAGTGGCAGCAAAAGCTCGTGCTGAAGGATTATTTCATGAACGAGGATTTCAGAAATATAAAACAG
>JAUILM010000926.1 GCA_030432855.1 Bacteroidia bacterium | reverse complement strand
AAAAACCCCTTTGGTCTTCAGAAGCTGGGTATAGAGCATATTAAGCCTATCATCACCACAGGTTTACTTCTGGATATTGCTGGTCTAAAAAATGTAACAACTTTAGACGAGGGATATGAAGTCACTCTTCAGGATGTGATGGATGCCCTGGAAAAACAAGGTATCGAAGAATCGTCTATCCAATCAGGAGATGCTATACTATTTAACTTTGGATGGTGGCAAAACTGGAATACTGACTTTGTGATGGATGGTACCAGACACCCAAGGATTGGTATGGATGTCATCAACTGGCTCATTGAGAAGCAGCCCTCAATGGTTGGATCGGACGCCATCCTTGATGGTACAGTGTTCAATGTTCATGTCGAACTAACTTTAAAGCAGGGGATTTTCAATCTTGAATGGATGAACTTTGAGGGGCTCACCGAGGATAATGTGTATCAGTTCATGTTTATTTTTACTCCGATCCGCTTTAAAGGGGCCACGGGATCTCCCGGAAGACCTCTGGCAATTCGGTAATTAAATTTACCCAGCATACTTCCACGTCAGTTCATTTAGGACTAAAGGGAGGATAGCATAAAAATCCATCCTCCCTAATCTTACTCTTACTTCATCAGCACCATGGTTCTTGTAGCCGAGAAGTCCTTTGTATCCAGTTGATAATAAATAAGACCATATGACTGAAGCTGATGCTCCAGCACTTCCTCAATCTTCTTTAAGCGCATTCATAGGATTTCTCTGTGCATTTGCTATGACACTGACACCTACGATTAGCAATGTGAGAATCAACGTTATCATGCCCGGAATCAGAAATAGTTCCGGGTCTATATTTATACGATAGTCAAAGCTGGAAAGCCAATTTTGAATATAAAAATATGTCAGTGGTACGGCTACCAGAAAAGACACACCTACCAATAGGAGGAATTCCTGAGAAACCAGCATAAGTAATTGCGAGATTCTTGCCCCCAATACCGTTCGAATAGCCAATTCCTTTCTCCTTTTTTCCAATGCAAAGATCACCAGTCCAACTAAACCCAGACAACAGATAAAAATCGCAACTATTGCCAGGATATTGATGAGTTTATTTAGCATCGACTCTCTTGAGAACTTCTGATCAAATTCCTCATCAGCAAATTGATATTCAAATGGAAAACCGGGATTCACTGATTGAAAGGTCTCTTCTAAATATGTCAGTGCATTTTCCAGATCTACTCCCTGGTTTAATCGTATATGCAAATAGCTCCCAAAATTGTCACTATAATAAATCATTTGGGGCTCTACCGTGGAGAAAGGAGATTCCATTACTACATTTTCTGTCACTCCAATAATTGTATAGTTGTCACCGACATAATTAACCTGCTTTCCAATAGGGTCCTCCAGCTGCATGGCATCTATAGCTGCCTGATTTAAAAGAACAGCAGCAGTATCGGAAACAGCTCCGGTAAAGTCTCTTCCCTGCAGAATGTCTATCCCGAAAGTCTCTGAATAATCTATACCGGTGGTCTGTCCCGTAAATAAAATATCATTTCCAGGTTCTCTCCCCGGCCAATCGGGTGCGGGAGACTTCCACCAAATATCTGTAATGGGAGATCGATTCCTGGTCATCGCTGCGACGTAGGAAGAGGATAATAACTCATCACGAAGCACCTGGTACTCCTCATTTATTTTACCACTTGCAGGAATCATAAGCAGCTGATCAGTATTATAACCTAAATCTCTATCCTTCACAAACTGAATCTGCTGATAGATATAAATAGTAGATGACACTAACCCAATAGATGCTACAAACTGTAAGACCACCAGCACTTTTCGGGGGAGATGATTGCCTGCCTTTCGAATGATATTATCTATAATCGCTGTGGGACGTAAAGACGATAGATAGAGTGCCGGATAGCTTCCGGCCATCAATCCGATCAAAAGGATAAACAAAAGAGACAAAATCCAAAAAGCAGGACTTGACCATTCGATACCCATTTGCTTATTTAAAAATTGATTAAAGAATGGTAAGACAACGATAACCAAAATAATGGCTACTATAAAAGAGACGGAGACCAACGTTATGGCTTCGGCTATAAATTGCCTGGCTAATTGTGCACGCTGTGATCCCAGTGTCTTGCGCACTGCTATTTCCCGGGATCTGTCCTGAGCCCGGGCGGTCGACAAGTTCATGAAGTTAATGCAGGCAATTAAAATAATGATAAATGCAACCAATCCAAAAAGTCGCACGTATCGTATTTGTCCACCTGTATTAATTCCA
>JAUILM010000925.1 GCA_030432855.1 Bacteroidia bacterium | reverse complement strand
GCCTGTCTAACGGTTCCTTTTCACCATTGCGGATTTTATATTGGAGCCAGGGCCGCCAGTGTACGTTCGCAGAAATGGTAGCAATATTATAATCTTCAAAATAGGTGTCACCGATCTGACTATTTATAGGGAAGTTGCTGGTCAGATCATATTTTTCACTATTAAACCAGTGCTCTGAGGATCGATTGGGAAGGCTCCGGGTTTGTGCCTGACTAATTATAAAATCGGCATCCAGTCGATCAGAGAAGTGACGATTCCAGCTTGCGGAAAATCTTCGTTTTTCTAAAATCTTAGCATAATTCCGTTCCAGAAATAGTGTATAAAAATCATTTAAATAAGGATCAATAGCCGGCGCTGAATTATATTGCTGCGTCGTACGTCCACCTTCGAAAGTCCATTCTCCCTTCGTGCGATTGCCTAGCTGCAGCTGAAAATCCGGATTGAACCGGTTTCGGGCGATGCTATAATGTAGCAGAGATTTTAAGGACAGATTTTTGGTATTATTTCTTAAAAATAAGGGTAGACCAAAGTGATACCCTTCCACGGTATTATAATGTAGCGTAGTCAGAGGGCTTTCCCATCCGATATTGGCATGTTCGCCAACCCGGGCTGAATGTCCAAACAAAATCCTACCTAGTCCAAAGGATCGTTTCCTATTTCCTCCCGTAGAAATGGTGTCACGGGCACTGCTGTCCCGGGTTGCCCCATTTTGGACAGTCTCAATGCTGTCCATCCGCTCATATCCACGCACTTCATAGTCAGTCAAAGGGATAGGACGCACTTCCTGCCAGTATCGATCATCCCGTTTGTGGGCATTGGAATCAATCTCAAAATTGTCAATCTGCTGCACGTGTTCCAGAGTATCGTGCTGATCTTCGAGCTGATTCTGTTTCTCATATTCCCGGATGATCTGGCGTAATTCCTTGCGTGAAACTTCCTCACCCCGGGCCAGTTTTTCCATGGCCTCATCATTGGAGGTTTTACGAAATGCCTCGGCTGATTCTTTCTTCTTTTCTTTTTCAATGGTCTCATCAAAAAGATACAATCGATCGGGCAGCTCGGGATTTAGCTGAATGTCATAGTCACTAATCTGAGCGAAATATTGGTACTCAAAGTCAAATCCGAAAAAGCGTCCCGTGACCGTATAGGTGTGATTGATGGGCAGCCAGGCGACTTCTTCGATAGGATGATACACTTGCTGACATTGAAACTTGATCCCCCAGATATAGGTTGCCAAATCGAGACTGTGGATGCTCCAATCCTGATCCACTATGTATAATATCCCTTCAAAAAGCTGATCACCCCGGCTTTTGGGGATGACACGGATCTTATTGATGTCTTTTCCAAACTCACTGAAGAAGCCCAGATATTCAAACTTGTAGTACGCAAATGCTCTGGGTGATAAGGGCGAAATAGCACCTGCCAATTCAGGCTCATAAAAGCTGCCATTGATAAAACTTTGCGGGCTGGTATTATTGTCTTCTCCAATGGATCGTACGGAAATTACTTTCTCCGAGTATTGATTGGGTCGCGTGTAAGAGATTTCGCTGACGGACTCAACCACAAAGGCCGTGGTAGTATCCATGCCTTCTTCCTCCATGGCCTTTAGTATCCTTTTTCGAAATAAGCGGGGTACGTCCTTAATTCTTCCACTTCCCTTGATGTAACTCTGAGCGCTGTATCCATCCAGCTGTAAGGTGTGATACTCTGCCTTGGCGATGGCCCGGCGCATGATGGTGTAGGCTGGATCTTCCATATTGTCACCCACGACCACTTCCTGCAGGGATATGGGTTCTTCCACCAGTACGATTGTCATATTTAGCTGATCCTCAGGACCAAAATCGATATGCTTGGTATGATATCCCAGATGTTGGAAGCGGATTTCATGACGTCCCTGCGGCAGTACCAGCTCAAAATCGCCTTCCTCATTACTGGCTGTTCCTTTTTGTGATGTACGATCAAAGATCGTGGCATAAGGAACGGGATGACCGGATTCATCAACAATCTTTCCCGAGAGTGTCTGACCAAGGACTGGCAACGTGATACTAAGGAATAAGATAGCGAGTAGAGACTCCTTCATATGAATGTTTAAAGGTAAAGCGTATATGTCTTGCGAAAGTTACTGTGAAGGTCCAACATTCTGGTCAACCTTAAAATTTATACGACCAGTGAGGGGATTTTATCAACTAAAGTGGGATCTTCTTTCGCCCTGGGATTAGCAGCTCGAGTCGGGGAAAATAATATAATTAGATGGGATAG
>JAUILM010000082.1 GCA_030432855.1 Bacteroidia bacterium | reverse complement strand
CCTACCTATCGTAATGACTCTCATTTGGGAAGATTAAAGAACCGAAGAGCTGACGTAATACTCAAACCCTTATCGATGTGAATATTCTGAAAAGTGTTTTTATCTGTTCTTTTATTCTCTTCACTCCATTTCTCGTATTTAGTCAGATCTCATCAGAAAGAGAATTGGCTATCGACAGTGTCTTTCAGAAGAATCAGCGGGTTGACTGGCCCGGATGTGCCGTAGCTATCATGGAGCATGGGAAAATCATATTTTCAAAGGGCTACGGTATGGCCGATTTAGAAAGAGATATTCCGGTGAGATCCAACACAGTCTTTTATGCGGGGTCTCTGGCAAAACAGTTTGTCGCAGCCGCTGCTCTATTATTGGAAGAAGATGGAAAGCTTGATTTGTCAAAAAATCTTCGAAACTACCTGCCCGATTTTCCTGCATATGGTGAAGACATTAAGATTTCTGACTTGATACACCATCAAAGTGGTATAAAGGATTATTTCCAAATTTTTGAAGAGAAGGGTTTGAATTATCTTGATGAGATATCAATGGAGAAAGTTTATGCCTTGATAAAGGAAGAACCAGGTCTTGAATTTTCGCCTGGTGAGGAATTCAGTTACAGTAACTCCGGATATCTGATTTTATCCATGATCATTGAAAAGATTTCTGGAGAAACACTAGGGACCTTCATTGATAAACGGATTTTTCAACCTTTGAAAATGAAGGATTCGCGGTTTGTTGATAATTCTGAGCAAATCATCAAAAGGAGAGCTCTGGGATATCGTAAGAACGTCTACGATAAGATAGAGAACATGACTATGCGATTCCGACTGGTCGGCAGTGGTGGTATGTATACCACGGTGGAAGATCTGGCCAGGTGGGACGATAATTTTAATGAACCAGTAATTGGCTCTTCTGATTTCCTCAGTAAATTTCTGAAAACTGCCACATTAAATAATGGCCGGGATACCCGGTATGCTTTTGGAATACGCCGGGATTCATTCCGGGGGTTACCCGTCATTGGACATAGTGGTTCTTTGGGTGGATATCGCACGCAATACCTGCGTTTTCCTGACCAGCAGTTTTCTATTGCCATCATGTGTAATATGGCAAACTGCAAACCCGGAGAAAGAGCGCATGATATTGCCGGTATTTTCCTTTCGGATGTATTTACCAGGTAGTGGCACTAAGCCTCCTGTAACTCTGCCTGGTATTCGTCAATAAGTTGCTTCTGCAGATCGGGTGTTACTGCCTGGTATTCAGAAAATGCACGTGTAAATTTTGCTTTGCCCTGCGTGATGGATCTGAGGGTACTACTGTACTTGTACATTTCTGCCAAAGGAACTTTCGCCGTAATCTTTTGGTAATGTCCATCGGCTGCCATTCCCATGATCATGGCTCTGCGAGATTGAAGGTCACTCATCACATCACCCATTACGTCATCAGAGCAGAGAATTTCCACTTCATGGATTGGCTCTAACAATTGTGGTGCTGCCTTTCCGAAGGCATTTTTAAAGACCATTGTACCAGCTAATTGAAAAGCCATATCGTTAGAGTCAACGGGATGCATTTTACCATCATAGATACAAACCCTTATATCCAGACAGGGTGATCCTGTCAATGGACCTTCCTGCATTTTTTGCATTACGCCTTTTTTGATAGCATTGGAATATTTAGAGTCTATGGATCCTCCTACGATGCACCATAAGAAGACCAGTTTTCCGCCCCAGGGCAGTTCAGTGACGTCCTCATTTCTGACCGTTAGATCTGAAGGTGGTGCCATCCCTTCGTGGTAGGGTTCAATACGCATGTGCACCTCACCAAATTGACCGGCACCCCCACTTTGCTTTTTATGTCGGTAGGAGTCGTTAGCCATTCTAGTGATGGTTTCCCGATAGGATATTTTAGGTCGCGTAAATTCCATCTCGATCCCATTGGTTTTCAATAGTCGATATTTAATCAGGTCCAGATGCAATTGCCCCTGACCATGTAATATCGTTTGCTTTAATTCCTGCGAATTTTCCACAATTAGAGTAGGATCTTCTTCCTGGATGGTATGAAGTGCTTTTACCAGCTTTTCAAGATCAGCCTTGGATGGAGGTACAACGGCGGTCCTGATACGGGGAGATGGAAAATGTATGGGGTCAATTTGTTGGACTTTCCCCTTGTGACCCAGAGTGTCATTTGTATGTGAATTCTTGAGTTTAACGGTCACACCTATATCGCCGGCAACTAATTTGTCAACCGTTTCACGACTCTTTCCATTCGATATGAAGATCTGATTAAACCGTTCTGCTGTTGAGGTTCGTTCATTGTAAAGTTCATCACCATGGCTCAGACTACCTGAGTATAGCTTAAAATAACTCACGATACCAATTCTGGGCTCGGACATCGTTTTGTATATGAACAAGTTGGGGTCAGCGTCTGCATCACAGTCTAATGTACCCCCATCAGCCAGCTTTGCGGGAGGTCTGTCCGCAGGAGAGGGAGCGATATCATTGAGAAAGCCCATGATTCTGCCACTACCCATATTTTCAGTGGAGGAAGCACAGAATACAGGAAATATCTCCTGGTTTGCAAGGGCGATGGTGAGTCCCTGTGCAAGCTCTTCCTCTGTCAGCGATCCTTCATCAAAAAACCGCTCCATCAGAGCTTCGTCATTTTCTGCTGCAGCTTCTACCAGTGCATTATGCATTTCCTGAGCACGTTCTATTTCTGAGTCGGGTATGTCTTTCTTCTCCGGTTTTCCACCTCCCTCAGGAAAGACATACATGGTCAACCGTAAGGCATCTACGATGGTGTTGAAACCTGTGCCTGCATTGAGCGGGTACTGAACCGGCATTACTTTGTTGCCAAATCTTTGTTTTATCTGATCCAGGCTGGTTTCAAAGTCAGCTTTCTCATGGTCCATTTGATTTACGACAAACATGGCAGGGGCATGAAATTGATCCACATATTCCCAAACGAGTTCCGTACCCACTTCGACACCACTTTTCCCATTGATGATCATAAGTGCAGTGTCAGCAACTTTGAGAGATGATATGACCTCACCTACAAAATCATCCAGGCCTGGAGTATCAATTATGTTGATTTTATTGCCGCGCCAGTTAGCATGCATTAAAGTGCTAAAAATAGAATTACCCCTTTCCTTCTCAATATTCGTGAAGTCAGATACCGTGGACCCTTCTTCCACAATACCACGTCGGTTGATATTTCCCGCTTCAAAAAGCATGGTCTCAGCGAAGGTGGTTTTACCCGATCCTGAGTGACCGAGGAGTACTACATTTCTAATTTTTTTAGTTTCTAATGCCATAATTTCATTCTATTTCAAGGGAAATAATTGGCAGATATCACCACTATATTTCGAAAGTTCAAAATTATATTGGGAATAGTGCCTTTGATTCAAAATAGGTATTTATGACATAGATTCCTAAAAATTCAAGAGCATGTATTTCGCTTTTTCTGATTACGAAAAGCTGTGATATATCACTATTCTGACTACGAATAGTTTAAAAGTTAGAGAAGTATTTAATGTGTTAAGAATCTTGGGTAGATCCCGTGAGATTTGATCATCCCATGTTTGTGACTAAAAGATCAGCATTGGACATTGTCGCTCATGCTGTTATTAAGTGAGCAAGGGAATAGTTCCTTCCGATCGATTGGATTCCACTGAGTCGAGGAGTGCTGTAGCCGTATCATGGATGGTTTTCTCTATGGGTGTATAGTTCAAACCCAGCCTTTCCCTGGATCGCGTATTGTCAAATGCGAAATCGTAGCTTGCATTGCGGATGCTGGCTCGGGTCAGTACCTTGTTACTAAGGCCAAGGACCGACTTCATTTTAAATTGCCAGTATGCGATCTCATTCAACAAAGGTGTCAACAGGATACCTGGCTTTTTGACAGACAGAGCAGTGGCAATGCTGTCGAAAATGAGCTTGTAGCTCAGGTTATGTCCATTAATAATGAAGCGTTCATTGTCAATCTTGTTCTCAAGAAGTAGGACTGCTGCAGTCGCCACATCGCGCACATCTACAAATCCGGTACTTCCCTTCGGGTAAAATTTGAGTCCTTCGTGAATTTGCTTGAAGATACTTGCCGATCCCTGGGACCAAAATCCTGCCCCTAATACCAGCGAGGGGTTTAAAATCCCTATAGAGAGTCCTTCACCTCCTCCCCGAAATACCTCCATTTCGGCGTGATATTTTGAGCGGGCATAGTAGGTAGTCAATTTACCATCTTCCCAGCCAGTAGATTCGTCGATGACTTTTTGATTGGGTTTGCGTTCGAAAGAGGCGATTGAACTAATGTGGACAAAACGATCCACCTGGTGTTGAATGGCAGCATTCACCATGTTGGCTGTACCTTCGACATTTACTTTCATCAGTTTGTCAGCGTCTCCCTTAGCAAAAGAAACCATCGCTCCACTATGGATCACACAATCGATCTCCGCTGTGATATCGTAGATTCCAACTACATCCAACAGATCGCAATCTATCCAACGGATCTTGTCTGCAAGGTCACCTAACAGTGCCATACTGCTGGATGGTCGCTTGATTGCGGTGATATTATTATATCCGGCCTCTAGGAGGGTTCTGATGATATAGCTTCCAATAAAGCCAGTACCTCCCGTGATCAATATGCGACTTTCCTTTCTCATGGTCAGGGCTTGGGATTTCTTGGGGCGGGTATGAAGAGTCCACCCACATGATCATGGGAGGATCCGGTGACACTACTGTAGACATTGGAGACACCTTTGACATGTAGAAAACCCATTAATGCCATTAAAGCGGCTTCTTTAAATTCAATCCACTCGGGAGAGGGCCTTTCAATTTTATACTGCATACTTTCTTCTTCCAGGTATTCTCCTATCAGCTGAAGCATAAAGTCGTTGTAGGCTCCCCCGCCAGTGGGTATGATGGTTGCCGGGCTTTTCCTGGGAATAGGGGCGTTTTTAATCTCCTCTGCAATCATTGCAGCAATGTGATGCGTCATTGTACAGATTTTATCCCGAGTTGAAATGGATGATTGCTCCACATGAGGCCAGAATATTTTTTGGACCCAATTATTATCCATCGACTTGGGATAAGGTTGCTGGTAATAGGATATACGGGATAGATCTTCAAAGAGTCCCTGATCTAATTTTCCCGAGGCTGCGACTTTACCACCGTCATCATACTCCATGCCCAGACTCATAGCCAGTCTATTCAGGATTTGATTACAGGGTGAAACATCATAGGACCGAAATTGTTGGTCGTAGTCCTCAAACGCAAGATTGCTAATGCCCCCTAGATTTAGATAAAACGAGGCGGATGGTAATAACCAGTGATCGGCAAGTGGAGCTAGAGGAGCACCTTGCCCTCCCAGGGCCATATCCATGTGGCGGAATCTGCAGGTGACAGGTAATCCAGTTTTTGCAGCAATCGCAGCACCATCTCCAATTTGACAGGTAGCTTGTTTTTCGGGGTCATGAAATATGGTATGACCGTGCCATGCTATCAAGTCTGCATCCTGTCCACTATCTATAAGAAACTCAGAGGCCATGTCACCGATCAGGTGACCGTATTCAATATCCAGAATATAGAGATCATAGCCGGAAATATCCGGTGCCTGACGCAGGCGATTGTACCACTGTTGATCATAAGGTACCGTCGTAAATTCCAGGAACCTGAAATTTACCGCAGACAGTCTTTTTTTTTAAAGGATATCTCACATAGAGCAAAATCTACACCATCCAATGAGCTACCTGATATGATACCCAGCACTATCATAATTTCTAACCCTGCTTAAGGGTTAAAGTATATTCGGATACTGCCTGTATTTGTTCTTCAGTGAGAATTCCTTTGAAAGGAGTCATTAGGTTTTTACCCTCTGTCACCTGAGTAATTCTTTCTTCCAAAGGTAATTCTGAAACACTGAGGTCCTTGGCACCATTAAGTTCGAGCTTACCATCCATACCATGGCAGGTGATGCAATATGTGCGATAAATTTTTTGACCATCGGGCTTCTCAGGCTCGGCAGGTGCGGCTGATTCCGTAGAAGCGGTAGTATCACTGGAAGATGAATCTCCACCACCAGAACAAGCAAAAACAACCAACATCATCAATGCCGACAGTAAAAAAGTGTACTTCATAGTAATCTATTCAACAATTGAGGGCCGGAATATAGCAAATGTTTTAACGCTAGAGGACCAACCCATTTCAATAATGCAACAAAAATTCAACATCCGCAATTAATGTATTGTTGAAATAATTATGATTTGATAAATGTAAATTCGTCCGCCGAAATATATAATGTAATTCTATCGATGCGATTTGTCGATCTTAGCCATACAATTACAGACCAAACTATTACCTATAAGGGGCTGCCAGCACCCATTATTTGTGATTATTTAAGTAGGAAGGAATCTGAATCCCACTATGATCACGGTACTACCTTTCAGATAGGCAGTATCGAAATGGTAGGAAACACCGGCACCTATCTGGACGCTCCCTTCCATCGATATGAAGATGGTAAGGATCTTAGCGAACTCTTTCTATCTGATGTAGCCGAACTAAACGGAGTTTGTATCCGGGTACCAGATCATGTTCGAAAGATTGATCAACATTATTTCCATAACCGCGACCTTAAGAATAAGGCAGTGATTGTACATACAGGCTGGTCCAAACACTGGAATAAGGATGCATATTTTGAAGGGCATCCATTTCTCACCAGAGATGCCGCTCAATACCTCCTGGAGCAGGGAGTCAAATTAGTGGGTATTGACTCGCACAATATAGACAATACAGCAGACGGATCACGACCCGTACACAGTACCTTGCTTGGGGCAAATATTCTGATTGTTGAGCACCTGTGTCAGCTGCATTTGGTTCCTGATGAAGATTTCTTTTTCTCTGCCGTACCTGTCAAGGTAAAAGGTATGGGTACTATGCCTGTTCGTGCCTATGCAAAATTTGAAGTAAAGCATGCCACTGGTAACAAAAAGTAACTACAAGCCACCTTCATATATGTTTCATGGGCACCTGGAAACTATCTTACCCTACCTTGTAAGAAAAGTAGAGGAGGTACCTTACGAGCGCGAACGTATTGAATTGCCAGATACCGATTTTCTGGATGTGGATTGGATAAGAAATGGGAGTGATAGACTTCTCATACTCTGTCATGGCCTGGAAGGAAGTAGCGAAAGCCAGTATATGCTGGGGATGGCGCGTGCCTCTATGGAGAATGGATATGACGTGCTGGCTATTAACTTCCGATCCTGTAGTGGTGAAATGAACCGACTGCTGCGCATGTATCATCATGGTGAAATCGAAGATCTTACATTTCTCATCGAATATGTCAACAGAAACTATGATTACGCCTCGATTCATTTGGCAGGATATAGTCTTGGAGGGAATGTGATCCTAAAATATTTGGGTCTTACAGGTCCCAGGGTACCTCTCAATGTAAGAAGTGCCATGGCAGTTTCTGTTCCTTGCGACCTGGGTTCATCTTCTGACCGTCTCAGTCAATGGTACAATTTCCTGTATACGCGACGTTTTATGCGCTCACTGAAGAAGAAATTTGATATAAAAAATCAAATGTTTCCCGGTGTCCTTGATCTCAGTGGATATCATAAAGTGACATCCTGGAGAGAGTTTGATGATCGCTTTACGACCAAAATCACTTCCTTCGCAAGTGCCGCGGAGTATTATGATCAGGGCTCTGCAAACAATTTCCTGCAAGGCATTCGTACCAACACGTTATTGATTAATGCCAAAAATGATCCTTTTCTGGACAAACCTAGCTTTCCCTACAAGACTTGTGAGAACCAGAGCTTCGTTTTTCTGGAGACTCCTGATCAGGGAGGACACGTGGGGTTCTGGTCACCCGGTCAGGATCGAACTTACACGGAAGTAAGAGCTTTTGAATTCTTTGAGCAGTACGCTTGATATTAGTCAATATCCACCTCCGTGTATACTGGAAAATGATCTGACACGTGATGACCTTCCGATGGATATTGTATCACTTCAAAAGATCGCACATCCACTTCATCACTCGAAAAAATGTAGTCAATCTGCTGTATGGGAAGCGGTTTTCGGGCATCAAATCCCGAAAATGTACCTGCAGGACCGTTATTCTTATTGGCCAAAGTACGCGTATCCCATATCACATGATCATCATAGTTGGTCATGGCGAGATAGGGTTTCGTCCTGGGACCAAAGTTGAAATCACCCATTAAGAGGAATGGATGATCACCGGCAATTTCCCGAATCTGACGTTTCAGGAGGAGTACACTTTCATACCTCGCTTGCTCACCCCTGTGATCAAAATGGGTATTAAAAACATAGATGGTCCTATCCCCACCTTTTTCTGCAAAACGACCCCATGTGGCGATTCTGGGCAGTGCGGCATCCCAGCCAGTCGACGGCCTGAATGGTGTTTGACTTAACCAGAAGTGTCCTTCATCTTCGAGCTTCCATTGCTTGCGGTTGTAAAACAAGGGAGCAAACTCTCCCTTTTCTATCCCATCTTCGCGTCCCACACCGATCCATCGATATCCCTTTACACCACGTTGCATATCGTTGACCTGATGCAACAGAGCCTCCTGCAGGCCAAAGAAATCCAGTTCTAAAGAATCAACTAGTTCCGCAGCACGATCCTTCCGATTCCCCCACTGGTCTTCACCGTCACCAGGATTGTCGTAGCGGATATTGAAGCTCAATACCTTTACTGGATCTGAAGTCTTTACATCTTCTTCCATGATCCAATTCCAGTATCTACTGGCCCTTTGCATCACCGAATGTACGTCTTCCGGTAGCACCAATCGTTCTGCTACGAGTGAATCCACTGCCTGTCGTACTTTGCCCAGATAGATCTTCTTGTCAGAATAAAGTGTTTGTATACCTGGTCTTGGATCACCGGGCTGATCGCTTTTTGGAAAGGGGATATAGGTCCCTTTAAAATCGCGGAGCTCCTCGGGAGACCCCTTGAGTCCGGTTCTCAGGCTATAGGGTATATAGGTGGCAAGAGGCACCAACAATTCAACGTTACGAACACCTGTTACTTCATTTCCAAATCCATCTACCTGCGGAACCTTGACACCGTAACTAGCCCCCAACAATGGAGGTTGATTCGTTATAATGCCCTTTTTCGCCCATGTGGCACCATAATCTGCCTGGTGCGCAGTTTGGTGTACCTCAGATGCTGTGAATCCCGGTAAGGCAGGATAATTAAGCTCGGAAGCTTTTACCAGGGTCCCATCAGATATTTTAGGAAAGGCGCTGCTGGGCGGCATTTCATCCTTGCGTACCCATTCATCCAATGCAACTGCAAGAGCCCGCATGTTAGCATTGAACGATAGCGGATTTCCAATATAAGGCGAAGTATCACCCACCGGCGGAAACCGGTCTACATAGTGCTGAGCACTGGCCAGGTGATAGATCCTCTCATGGGGCAACGGAGGTAAGTCCTTCATTCCATCAGGTGTTGTATGAATCAAGCTTGCGGCCCGGCCCCAATATTCATAACCGGTGTTGATGTAGAAGGTCCGGGGAAAGTATTTAGGTTCCAGGTGGTATAACAATCCGTCTGGTGTGCCTCCCTCTATGTCAGGTTGAGTCTGACTGGCAAAAGGGAAGATATCCGTGGGATAGAAGAAGGCTGAATAACGATGCCCGTCCCGTGAAGGTTGGGCAAATCGATGATTAAAACTTCCCCGACCTGCACCGGCAGCTACGATCATCATACCATCGTAAACCTTTCTTCCTTCTTCATCTCGGTTAAACCCCTGATAAAGTAAGTTTCGAAGAAATCTTCCGGATTGAGAGACTCCGGTAGCAATAGCGTGTTCGACCGGAAACAAGCTTGCATCATCATATTTTGCATAGGAGATGATGTCTCGAATGGCGGCAATTCCCAATCCAACTACAGCAGGATCCACCGAGTGGTATACCAGCTCATAAATATATCCGGGCTCAAATCCTTCGGTACTGGCAATGTGGGTCGTAGCGGCCTCAATCTCACCGCTTTCATAAGTGCCAAATTCCCAGTCTTCTCTATTGACGGGTATTCTGGGGGCATATCGGCCACTCCTTCGGGTTAGTGTATGGATATCAGATGCAGGATCGTAGACCGGATAACCCTTCATAGTTCGGTGCCCGAGTTTTAATTCATGGGTTGCTTCATCGACCACCCAATCACTTCGCACAAGACCTATGATAGGACCACCCTCAGGATACTTTGCCGTAGGGGTGATGAAATTTAATAATTCTTTACCTTCGGGCAGATCAAATTGCCAACCTACCCATATCAAGGTAGCACCTCGCTTCATGAAAAGTCCATCACCGAACTGGGCCGGATCATCCAGATCAATAAAACCGCCCGAACCCCCTAATAAATATCCCTGCGCATACTTGTTGCCGCGATTGCTAACCTCCAGAAGAGCTATTTTGGATTTCGATGCATCTACAGGTTTCAGGACGATGAGATCAGCACTGGACCGGACCATTCCTTCATCATCCTGTGGAGCCAAATGTAAGTCTGTAATGCGGGCATTGGCAGGATTTGCCGGGTCTGTGGCAAAGATCACCACTCCACGGATCAGTTCATACGCTCCAGCATCACCCCAGGATTGGCCATTCATCACGGTGTCTCTCGAATGAACCTGTACCTCCAGGACTTTTGCCGATGAGCTGAAGGGAAGCATGCCAAGTATCAAATAGATCAGGATGCTTTGAAAGAAGAAGAAAGTATGAGATCTCATTGGTTTAGTCTTTTTCATCAGTGGCTACAGATCCTGTGATCGCGAGATCCTCAATAATACTAAAGTTGCTGTGGATTCACCACAAATGTAGCAAGGGAAGTAAGCTTGTTAACATGGAAAAAGAGCGGTGTTGAGGGTTGGAATGCCTACCCACAAATTCAATATAGAACAGGTTTATTATCCTCAACTATACGGTTGAAAAAAAGAATGCCGGGTATAATCAAAATGATACTGACTAGTGCTGCTATCACGGAGACGGTAGGCATCATTTCTTCAGCACTTGTCAGCATCTCCTCAGGATATAGAAAACTGGCAATAACCATCAAGCCATTGTTAAACAAATGAGCGATGATCGGTAGTATGATGCGTCCTGTCCAGTAGTAAAGGTATCCAAGAAACAGACCTAGCAGAAAACGAGGAATAAAGCCTTCAAATTGAAAATGAATCGCACTGAATAATACGGCAGTGACCCAGACACTCATCACCGGCTTTTTGAATAACGAATAACCATATCGTTGAACAATGCCTCTAAAAAGGAGCTCCTCACCCAGGGCGGGTAGAAGGGCAATAATCAGGAGATTGATGATCAGTGTACCCACGCTGTCCATTTCGATCAGCTTACTGAGTGTGTTGGCAGCATCACCCTCCATACTTTGCATCCAATCAGGCAACGGGATCATTTGATTGAGCTGATAACTGTACTGTATCAAGGGCATCATCACCAGTAACATCAGAATACTGACGAAATACCAGGATATCTGAGTTTGCGAAATGGGTTGCAAAAATGATACTACTTGTCGCCTGTGTTTGATAATCAGAAAAAGGGCAGAAGGTGCCAGAAAGCTGAAAAAGTGGAGAATCAACAGGGACCATCTTAGTGTGGATGCACCTTCTTCGCTGGCCATCACTTCAGAGGCATCAATACCCAACATCAAGAAAACAGCTCCATTTACCAGTGTTCCCAGCAGAATTGATCCTATCAATATCACGAGAAATTGAATCAGATGACGGATGGAAATCTGTCGGTCTATGATCGCTATTTGTTGATTATTCAAGTGTATCTTTGTGCGTATGGTGAATCTTAGTGTCAATATTAATAAAGTTGCTCTGATTAGAAACTCCCGTGGCGGAAATCTTCCCGATCTGGTGCAGGTGGCAAAGGATTGCGAGGCATTCGGAGCGCAAGGTATTACGGTACATCCCAGACCGGATGAGCGACATGTCCGCTACAGTGATGTACCCGCATTGAAAGAAATAGTGACTACCGAGTTTAATATCGAGGGCAATCCCACTCCACGCTTTATGGAGTTGGTGTTAGAAAACCAGCCTCATCAATGTACATTGGTACCTGATGCACCTGAAGCACTCACCTCTGATGCGGGTTGGGATACCATCACCCATCAGGCATTCTTACAGGATATAATTGGCCAATTGCAGGAGCGGGGTATACGGACG
>JAUILM010000081.1 GCA_030432855.1 Bacteroidia bacterium | reverse complement strand
ACGATCGTACAGCCACACTTTGGTGTCGGGCTGTCATTCCCGCGATTTAAAATTGATTACGCACTTACTAATGTAGGTGATACAGAAAACACGAGCTTTTCACATATTTTTTCTCTCCTGCTCAGCTTCGAGGCCAGGGACCAGGGAGCTAATTAGTACATTTCGGAGGCTGGGGAGCCAGATTCTCAAGAGCCTGTCCAAAACCTTCCTCCAGAACTACCTTATCAAATCCATCTTGTACCGACCCTTGCATCGCATTACGAGCATATCCTGAATTGTTCATATGCAGTCTTACGATTAATACATCCTCTGCATTTACCGGCACCGGATTCCCCTGCCGGGTAAATGGTTGTTCATTTACATGGCTATGTGTTAGAATTCTTCGATAGATGAGCTCCTCATCCGGGTTGATTACCTCCCACCAATCCGCATATTGATCACATCCTGTATCAGGGCTTTTAATAGTCACTTTGAATATATACTGTGGAGACGCGCCACTCACTTCAACTGCCTCTATCGAAGCCAGATCTTCCATATCCTCCATTTCCATAGTCGGGACATCGGAAAGCATAGCATCTTTCTCATTACAGCTCACTAAGAGAACGAATAGGAAGAGAAAATTGAATCGCATAATTGATGTTTTCATTGCAGTACAAAGGGGATGTGTTGCATGAAGATATTCCAAATATCGTGATCAAAACATCACAGTATTGGAAGAAGACCCAAACACACCATTCCAATTTAATTGCCCTTTTCTTACAAATATTTCGACTTAAGAACGTTATATTTGAAATCAAATCAACAAAAAGGCAATTTTGTTGTAATCATGCACAGTTTTAAAATTCAACTAAGACTGTAGGAAGGGAATTACATTAGAACCAAACAAATATATAAATGGCTGTAAAGAGAGCATTTGGAGCAGGTGTGGATGATGAAAGCACCCTGGTGAAGCGTGACAAAGTAATACAATACATCTATTTGAAATTGACCGCGCTGGGTTTTCCAGCGGAAGACCAGGGAGAGATTTCTGAGTTTCTTGAGGTCGCAAAACCACTTCTAAAAAACTATACCGAGAAGGCCAGACTCCTTTCCAGCCACCTATCACCCATAGGAACTCGAATACAAAAATATGTTGATGACACGTTTGGGGACTATTCTCATGATTTGAATTTGACACTTCCGGAGCATCCCTTCATTTTGGATCGTCATGGACTGGCACGGATCCTATCATTGCCTTCTGACGGAGACTCATACGAAACAGATATTGTTAAATCGTATCGAACATCGCAGGGAATCCTTCACAATCCTAAAGAAGACCGTCGTACCACAAAAGGCGTTTTTCATGTGTGTGAGGGAGGACTGCCCGTACCTCATGATAAGAAAGAGGTTCCCAAGGTTACATTTGCCCGGTTAATGCATGAGGCATTACATCCCCCCAAGGACCTAATGCGCCTACCCTTCACCGCCAACCAGAAAAAGAAAGCCGAGCTATTTGCAGGACTTCTGCTTCGGCCCATCGTAGTACCCGAAGTGCCTGGCGTCACGAAGGAAAAATCGATGGAAATCCGATTCTTTGCACCTGGAAACCTGGTGAGTAATCTTGATTTTGTCGAATCGATATTTGGCAATGCGGGCGATCCCCATTTACCAGAGAATGACGCCGCACTGGATGCTGAAAGCTGGACAGGCCATACTGGCTGCGTGATCCTGGCTCCTCATCTCATTTATCTGAAGAAAAAAGATTTGGGACTACCTCATATCAGTGAGGCTACGGACCGGCAAAAACACGATGGCATGTGTTGGGAAGATCCGGATGAACTTTACAATGATGGTGGGGCTTTTAAAATCACATCTCGTGATGAGAGAGGCGTCATTGTAACATTGATTGCCGACAATTACTTTGGTTATTGTAAGAAAGAAGTCAAGACACAAATCAGCTATTCTGCAAACCTCTTTGGGCTATGCGAAGAAGAGCATGCAGGTGGAGCCATTGCCTTCACAAGCTATGACTTGGGTGACGAATACCATGGGTTGAGTGCGGCAACGGCAGAACTTCAAACCTTCGAGGACATCTCGGAGCGGTATAACCGTATGATGGATGTGCAGCAGAAGGGTTTTGGAATCGATAAAAAATATCCTCAGATCATCTACGTACCTGAAAACTCAGTCTTCAAGCTGCTGGATCAAACGGTATCCTGGGAAGGCAAGAAGGGTGCACAGCAGATCAAGCTATTGCCAGGTAAGTACTATGTGCTGCCTAGTGGGATCAAGGTGCAGATGAAGAAGCAGATCAATGGCTCCGGATGGGAACTGATAGGCACCATGCCGGAAGGTACACTTTGCCACAAACCCTGCACCGTATCAGGGGGTGGAAAGTCAGAAATATCGAAACCTATTCAGGATGGAATGATCCAGGGCCACGTAATCGTGGCGGACATAAACAAAGACATGGATCAGGTAGAAGAAATCATGCAGTATGATTTTTCTACCAGATTCAGAGTCCCTTTTGGTAAGCCTCGCAAGACACGCCCCATTCTTAGTGCTAAACGTTCGCTGGGTTCTGTGATCAAGTTATTTACTCCTTCCGAAGACTTCTCGGATGCATATAATCAATGGCTTTCCAGCATTCCGCAACGTATCATTGACCTTGTCTATGTGATAAAACGCCATTATGATAAGGATTGGAATGGTCACTGGAGAGAGTACTTCACAGTGGACCGTATCAATGGTACACTGGGCAATGAGTTAAAGTATAAGAATCGGAAGCTTACTTCCAATTATTTGCGTGTGGGTCACGATAAACGTGGATCCTGGCGTATTTTTCAGTTAAGGCAGGACTACAGTCCCTCTATGAAGGTTCAGTTTGAGGATGACATCACCGCATCCGTTGTTCTTGATGCCGGGAAACTGCAGGGATTGAATCCACGGTATACCAATCCCAGTATCAAGTTGGTAAAAAACTGCGAGGCCCGGTTGTTCCAGAGACCAGACGAATGCATCCATAAAGGGTATGACGTGCAGGCTGAAGCCGATCTGGCAAGTCCTAACACCTTTATATCCAATTTTCAACCGCTGACACGACCTGAAGTGCAGGAACTGAAAGATGATACGATAGGCTTTGACCAGTATACACAACCGATCAAGGACCTGATCAACAATTTTCTGGCGAGTGACAGTCCGGAATACACGGTAGTGTCTTCTGAACCAAGGCTGGTAAATGGTGTGCCTTCCAAAAATCCCAGGTATCTGCAACTACGGCCAGATATTGCAAATCCAGTAGAAGCCTACTTAGCAGAGGTTGGTACTCGATTCAGACGAAAGCTATCTGTAGATAGTCCAGTCTACATGCCCGTGAATGCTGTACTTCCGGGTCGCCGAAATAACCCGGCAGATGAAAAGAATAATGTGCCACCTTTAGCCGTGTACAATCCTATCCATTATCAGGAACTGCCGGAGTTATTCATTGATTTTATTGCCAGTATCACGGGTAAATCACCATCCACGACAGGTTTTGGTTCTGAGGGAGCACTAACCAAAGGGCCGTTTAATTGTCTTGTCCCCGCGGCCGATCTCAACAATGCCTTTCTATCCTATGTCCTGACCGGATACGCAGGGTTTTCCTCGGCCGCCGGATACATAGGTCCCAAATACAAAGTGGACCATGATATAAGTTTTCTCGTACCGGAGGTATGGGCAAGAATGCAGGTGCACGAGCGCGACCCGAAATGGCTCATCGAAAATGAGTATCTGGAAAAGGTAAAAGACTTTGAATACAACGGTAAAAAGGTAACGGCCAGTCTATTGGGATATAGAATCACGCTCAAGTTCGTTCACCATTTCATGGGTAGAATATTCAGCAATCCTGATGCTGTCTTTAATGATTCCATGCTAGCTCCGGAGAAACAGGATATGGATGCGTTTGTTGCCTCTATCCAAAACCTTATGATTACACAAAAGAGAGTGGCCGAAGGATACCTGAAGGATGGTGGCTATGAAGCACTATGTCCACCCCTGCAGGTGCTTATCAAAATCATGATCGATGGTGAGTACGAAGGTAAAAATCGGCATCATCCCGATATTCGGGCCATGTTTGACCGAAAAACCATTTTGGAAAGTGACTGGTACCATGATCGTCTGCGTATCAAGCAGGAAAGAGACATTGCGCTTTGGACCAAAAACATCCAATATCTGGAATCATTCCTCGAGAAAAAGAACTTTAAAGAGGCTGCTAATAACCTGGATGTCCAAAATAAATTAAGAAGAGCACAGGAAATATTAGCTAACGTCTCCGCAGATGATTATATTAAAGATTTACAAGGTACGATCGGAGCAGATCCCCTTGTACCCAACTATTCTATGGCTACAACTACCGCGCTGTAGTAAATTCCTATAAAAGTGTTGTAAAAGTCCAGGTGACAGATTGCTCTGATCACCTGGACACTTTAGACCAATTAAATTGTCGGCAAACAAATCAATTGCGAATTATCTCCGGGTATAAGCCGGATACTAAACATCGACTCCCTTCATCATCTTATTCCAGTACAGATAAGGGAGCATATATTTCTTTAATATCCAAAGCCTCCAATGCTCTTTGGATGAATCAAAAACCAGCATTTGCCTCAATTTTGGATCGGGTGTGAAATTGTTGTCATAATCGAACTCAGCCAAAGCCATTTTACCATAGCCTGTGACCAATGGACAAGATGAATATCCATTGTATGTTTTTTCGTATTTGGGCTTGTTGGCCATCAGCCGCTTGATATTCTCGGTAACGATAGGCACCTGCTTTCGGATAGCAGCTCCTGTCTTGGCAGTAGGAAGAGCTGCCACATCACCCAAACTAAAAATATTTGGATACTTATTGTGTTGAAGCGTTCCATGATCTACATCTACCCATCCAGCCTCATTAGCCAGTGGAGATGTCTTGATAAAGTCCGGAGCGGACTGTGGTGGTGCCAGGTGCATCATGTCAAACTTAATGCCTTTTCGGTTTCCATCGGTAATCACTTCTATGTCCTTGTGATTGTACTCTTTCTCATGCGGTGCCATCTCATACCATGCGATCTGTTCTCTGGCATCTACCGCCACAAGCTTGTATCCGAACCGAAGATTAATGTCATTTCTATCGACTACCTGCATCAATGTTTTGGCTATTTCTGGTACGCCAAAAATGATGGTTCCCGCAGTGGCAAATACGATATTCGTGTTCTTAGCAACCCCATTCTTTCGCCATAAATCTCCTGCCAAATACATGATCTTTTGAGGTGCTCCTCCACATTTTATGGGTGTGGTAGGTTGAGTAAATAATGCGGTCCCTCCTTTGAAATTCTTTAGTACTTCCCAGGTATGCATCGGATCTGTGTAGTTACTACATACCACCCCTTTGTCCATCGCTTCAGACAATCCTTCCACAAGTGCAGGATCTATTTTTATACCCGGACAGACCACCAGATAATCATAGGTATACTCCTTACCACCTGATGTTGTCACCTTATTTTCATCGGGATAAAACTTGTCAGCATATTCCTTGATCCAGTTCACTTTTTTGGGCATGACAGATGCCATGGATCTCTTCGTCTTTTCGTAGTTGTAGGTTCCTGCACCCACCAGTGTCCAGGCAGGTTGATAATAGTGGGAATCTGCAGGTTCAATAATCGAAACACTGAGATTAGGATCTTCTTTGAGCATCCGGGCGGCTACCATGATCCCGGCAGTGCCTCCACCAATGATTAGAACATCAGATTTGTTTGCCATGATAATTTACTTTTTCGTGCCTTAATAGATTCTTAAGGTAGAAAGCCAAAAACTATCAGTTTGTGACAAACATCACATCGACAGGTATTTCCTGTCACTCAACTACATCCTTGACTATTAGATTTACATACCAGCGATCGCTTCATGACGGGAAACGAATTCCTCATAGGTGCCATAGCGTTCAAAAAATTCCTTAATGACCTTACTGGCAAACTGATTTTGTGCATTAAAAAGCACACAGATACCAATCTTTCTCTCCCTGTCGAGGGCTATTTCGCTACGGTAATCATTTACTGAGCCTGCGTGGTAGGCTAGTTGATAATCTTCAAGATCCAAAATGCGCCACCCCAATCCATAACTGACATCTCTAACCCCTCTCCAACGTGGGAAATGGGTCCTGTTACGTACTTGTACCGAGGGTTCAAATACTTTGTGGAGTACTTCTTCACTGGCAATATCCGGTCGATTGCCCAATAGGATTTGCATATAGCGAGCCATATCTGCGATGGATGCATTTACACCCCCTGCTGATACTGCATTATAATATTTGTCATTCAATCGTATGGGCACGTAGTAACCCCGTTTTCGCCAGAACTGATGTGGAAAAGCAATGTTATCATACTGTCTCAGACCCTCCATCGAACAACTTGCGTGATCCATGTTTGCGGGTCCGAATATCCTGGCCTGCAACATTTCTTCATAACTTCTACCGGTGGCATTGGTGATCACCGGTTCAATGATAGAGAAGGCTGTATTTTGATACGCAAAATACTCTCCCTCCCTGCCATAGGTATCGAGCGTTTCAAAAAGTGGATAGATGCGTTCCAGGCTGAGTCCCTCCTCCGTTAGGTTTGTATAGGCATGCCGTGCAAGACCCGTCGTATGATTTAGCAGATGCCTGATTTGAATTCTACTGGCTTGTTCCTGGTTTTTCAGGTTGAACTGAGGCACAAAGTGCTGTACGGGATCTTCGAGTCGAAAATATGTGTCCTCCTCCAACATAGCACCTAAAAGACCCGCGAAGCCCTTTGATAAACTGCCGATACGGAAAACTGTATGAGGATCTACGGGGAGGTCGGCCATGTTGCGATCATTTTTCCGGCTGCCAAACCCTTTGATATATACTAGCTGATCGTCCTTTATGATAGCCATAGCCGCACCAGGGCATCCCGAAGCAGACAACTGTTTCTGAAAGTATCGCTCAAAATCATGCAGAAATGCTAAGGGAACTTCTTCGTGTTCCCCTACCGTCTCCTCTATCGTAAATTCCCTGACTGTATTCTCCACATGAATTTGCGAGGGAATAAGTGGAAGCAATAAAATCATTGCCGCCCGAATAAAAATTCTCATTTGGTGTGTGTGTCTTTGGCTCTCCCAGGGAGCTGTGTTTACTAATGTCTTTTAGATGGGGAGAGCTACGGTTGCCTGTCAGATTGATAGGCTTTCAATCTAACGCTCTACTAGACAATAGAGTATGTCCCAAAACTATGCCAGTGTAAAAAGATGTCACTTTTAACACACAACGACGCTTGTGACAGCACTACATATAGCATTATGCGAGTCGATATTTGCGATTTAACCTACTAAAAACGCTTGGGCTTAGGAGCAAACATCTCGTCAAATAAATGTTCATCGTCGAACACAGTCTCTGTGAGACCCTGCGTGTGTTGATAGGCTGCTGTGAGAAAAAGAGTCTTCGCAGCTCCCATCACAACGTGCAGCGTCAGAATACCCACCACCACGAAACCTACCCCAATAGCTGGTTGGGCTATCGCAGTCGGAATTCCGAGGCCCAGCACAAGGAGATACCCTACCAGATAGAAGAGTCCGAAGCTGAAATTGACACCTAAGGATTCACCCCATTTCTCCCGTATGATTTCACCCGAGCGCTTCAATGCCTTTCCAGGTGTCACATCTTCGAATGCAAGTACAGGCACCACAAAATACGTGGCAATAGACCATACAACACCCATTATACCGGCAATTATAGCTCCCACAAATCCTAACTTTTCTTCCAGAAAACGGAATATAGCTCCCACCGTAGCCGCCATAGCCGCCCAGGACAACACCACTTCAATACGACTCAAAGCAAACTTAAGTCCCTCCTTCACGTGTACATCACCACCTTTCAAAACCTCATTTGAGCAGTATGTGAGTGCGACATTGAAGAAAATGATAATCGTATAAGTCACCAGATAGAAAAAGAAAAAAGCAATCAACAAGATTGGAGAAGAAAATCTTTCAAAGTACTCCGGATCAAAATTTAATCCCAATTCATGCCCCAACCCAACCATCATGGCCAGCGTAATTAGAAACGATGAGATAACAAGGATCAAAGTAGCCCCGGAGGCTGCCATAAATAATAAGAGCTTTGGATTATCTCGTATCACAGAAAGACTGAGCCATCCAATCTTCCAACCTGAGCGCATTCTTGTAAATACAGACATTATTTCAGAGTTATATTGCTGTGAACTTAGTCAGAATATTTGCCGAAAGCAAAAATGATCGACGAATCCAGGTACGCTATCGATGGTGAATCACATCCGCTCTCTTACTCAATACTCGTCGCAGATCCCTCAAGTTTCATCTAAATTACTTCATTCTCAGCTGCTTGACTACTATTTTACTGCCATGGATTGTCAGTATATCTCAAGACAGCAGGGTGCATCTGCTTTCGCAGACAGATACTTTATACTCACGAAGGCCCCAGATCAGTCCACATCAGCCGAACTCATTGTGCCTGATTGTACACCTGGCATCATGTATATCGAGGAAGGACAAATCGAGCGCAAGAGCAAGGATCAGATAGTTACACTTCAAGCAGGTAACATCTATCTGTTTGGTCAGAAGACATCGGCGGTGGAGTATCATTTCCCGGAATATTCGGTTAAGGCCTACGGGCTAAAATTACTTCCTAATACGCTTTTTAGTCTTCTCGGCATCGAAGCTTCTGAGCTCACCAATCAGATCATTCCCATCGAAGAAACACCTTTGTCCAACCAGATTCTTGTAGATCACCTGACGAAAAACACTGATTTCCCGAATGCCTATCACGACATATCGACGCCCTTTTTAAAGCATATTATTTCTATAATCCATGCATCTAAGGGACTAATTAGCATTGACAAACTTGTAGAGCAATCAGGCATTAGCTACAAAAAAATGCAAAGGCTGTTTAGAAAACATGTCGGCCTCACCCCTAAGTTATATGCCCGTATTGTGCGCTTTAATTACAGCATTCGGGTAGGCACCGTAGACAACAAAAGCCTGACACACGTGGCTTTCGAAAGTGGATTTTTTGATCAAAATCATTATATCAAAGAGACCAGACAGATGACCGGTCGCGTACCATCACAAATCTTTTCTGACTCAAATGAAGGGATCGAGACTAATCACCTTAACTATCTGCTCACCCGAGAATATTAGCAATGAGTACTGTCCATTTTTTACTATTACACCAATTAAGTTACCGGTAATTTTACCGCAAAATTCTCCATGCTACGGATCATCTATATATTATTCATATTAATAGGCACCACCCACGCTTCTGCACAAATATCTTTAAGCGGTTCTCTTAAAGACACGGACAATGATCCACTGCCATTTGCCAACATCCTGGTCTATAATACATCTGACACGGTCCTCTACAAGGGATTTATAGCGGACGAAAATGGTGATTTCAACATTGAAATACCTCACAATCGACATTTTATTGAGTTTAGTTTTCTGGGCTTACAATCGGTAAAAATGCCAGCTGACTCGATCAGGGCTGCGATGATTATTACCTTGCACCCCCTTTCCAATCAACTAGAATCTGTAGAAGTAACGGCTGCCAAACCATTGCTCCAAAGACTGGAGGACCGGTTGTTGGTTCAGGTGTCTGACAGCCCACTGGCTCTTGGTAGCAGTACTATAGAAGTGCTTCAGAGATCTCCCGGCATCATTGTGGATCAGGATGGGAATATTTCTATCAACGGGAGGAGTGGTGTGCGAATCTATCTGGATGGTAAGGACCTAAGGCTGAACGGAGACCAACTCACATCCTTTCTGGAGGGAATGACAGCCAGTAATATCGAACGCATAGAAATCATCACCAATCCTTCTGCCAAATATGAAGCACAGGGCAACGCGGGTATTGTCGATATTATCACCAAAAAGGGTTTACTCATGGGCACCAATGGGAGTGTCTCTGTGAGCCCGGGATTGGGACACTATTTTCGTTGGGAAAATAATGTCACGTTTAATCATCGCAGTAAAAAAATCAATTTCTATGGTCAATATAATTTCGCCAAAAGAAATCAATACATGGAAATTATCATTGACCGAAAATTTCTGGAAAACGGTAACCCTCGAGAAATAATCGACCTGCAAACACTATTTCGTCTACCCATTGAAACCCATTCACCAAGACTTGGAGTGGACTATGAGATCGGAAAAAATACAACCATAGGTGTCCTGGTAAATGCGTTTTCCAATATCACGGGTCAAATATCTGACAATGAAATCATCAGTCGGGACGAATCACTTACTCCCATTCAGCTTCAACTCACCGATGGAAATACAAAAACCACCTGGAATCAATTTAATAGCAATTTAAATCTGGCACATACTTTTGCAAACAACGGTCAATTGAAAGTAGATCTCAATTATGCACGATACAATAATGGATCAGATCAGACTTTCGACTCAAGATTTCTGCTACCCAATGGAAGCATACTACTGGAAAACAGTCTGGTCGGAAATGTCGATGGAAATCTTGACCTGCTGGGTATCACTGTGGACTATTCTCTGTCTCTTAGCGAAAATGAAACCCTCGAAGTCGGATGGAAGAATACACTTGTCAACACGGATAACGATCTTCAATATTTCGACATTGAAAATAATGTCACCTCACTGAATGAACGGCTTAGTAATCGATTTATCTATCACGAGGAAATATATGGGGCATATGCGAACCTTCGCTTTCAAAAATCGGCGTGGAATGGTTCGGTGGGGCTAAGAGCAGAAAAAACGGACATCGAGGGCGACCAAAGATCTACCGATGAAAGTTTTTCGAATAACTATCTCAACTTTTTCCCTACTGCTTCAGTCAATTACAATATCTCCCAAAACCATATCGTAGGCCTTAGTCTGAGTAGAAGGTTGGACAGACCGGGATACAACGACTTAAATCCGTTTCGGTTTTTTGTAAACAACTACACCTACAGGGTGGGCAACCCATTCCTGACACCGCAGTTTACCTGGTCTGCTGAACTAAATTACACCTTCAGACAACGATATTATGTTGCCATCAATTACGGACTGACCACCCAACATTTGACCCGGGCCATTTTCCAGGAAGGTGTGGAAGACATTGTCGTTGTGAAACCTATCAATATTGATGATCTCAACAGTCTGGGTATTGTAGCCAGTCTGCCCGTTCAATTTACTAAGAGTTGGTCCAGTCAATGGAATCTCAACCTCTCTTTTAATGATTTTCAGGGTGAAATTGGCGGGTTTGAATTTAATCGATTAAATACCATATTTGTTCTCAACACCAACCATAGCATTTATTTAGGAAAAGGTCTTCGAATCCAGCTGGGTGGCTTTTATCTGCCCAGTCACTATGGCAGCATCTCTAAAATAAGAGATATCTCGCAAGTCAGCATTGGCTTTCAAAAATCCATTTTACAGGGCAGAGGTTCACTGCGATTTAATTTCAATGACATATTCTACCAGGGCTATCCCCGAGGGCGAACGGTTTTCGGACGTATTGATGATGCTTTTATAAGTAAGCGTGATACGCGATATACTACCCTTTCCTTTTCTTACAATTTTGGTAAACAGACGGTAAAGACACAACGCAGGAGATCGACCGGCATCGAGGAGGAACTTCAGAGAGCTCGGCAGCAGGATCAGTAGAACGTTCCCTCGATTTCTTTGGATGCATTGGAAGTTAGGTTTTTTCTCCGCATACAATACTTCATGACATTTCAATGAGACATTCAGATTAACTGTTCAATTCTAATAATGCAGTTAAATTATACATGTGTCTTGTGAAAGGCGATTGAAGTAGAATAGTACAAGTAATTTGACGTTATAACAGCATGAGAATGCTTGTTGGTTTCAGTATTTATATGTTTGTTTTCATTGGCTGCGTTCAGGATGTAGACATCGAAATACCTCACCAGCCTGGCAAAGTGGTGCTTAGCTCCATACTGACGGCAAATAAACTGATCAGGGTATATGTAGGTAGAACTAGTAGTGTAGAAATCGAAGGTAGTCCTTCGGTCGAAGATGCTCTTGTGATGGTAATGGAAAACGAACAGAAGCGAGATACATTAGCATCGGAAGGCAATGGGTGGTATATAAGTGAGTTTACTGCATTGCCTTCTAATTCCTATAAAATAATTGCACAAGTAGATGGAGATTCAGTTTGGGCAATTGATACAGTACCAGAAATAAATCGAATCGACCAAT
>JAUILM010000924.1 GCA_030432855.1 Bacteroidia bacterium | reverse complement strand
AGCCGGTACGAATCCCGTCAGATTATTGTTGGATACATCTAGCGTGAATAAGAATCGCATGTTACCAAAAGAAGGTAAGTTGTTGATGAGCTCATTATCTCCCAGACGCAATGTGAGTAGATTTGGCAAGTTAAAATCCGGAATGATTCCCTCCAATCTATTATTTGAAAGATCCAATGTGAATAAAGTGGGTAGGTTATCAAAGTTTGGAATGCTCCCGGTCAATCGGTTATTGTTCAGTCGAAGACTGGTAAGTTGCGATATTCCCGAAAAATTAGGTATATCACCCTGAAGGCTGTTATTGCTTAAATCAAGTCCTTGCAACTCAGGAAGATTGAAGTCATATAGATTCCCATCTATCGAGTTTCCAGAGAGATCAAGAAACTGCATTTTACGCATACCATTTAGGTTGGGAAATGTATCTCGCAGTTGATTATCCTGGAGGTTAAGAGTTCGGCATTCTGGTAGGCGAAGGCTTGGTAAGGCGCCCTTGAGGTTGTTTCCAAATAAATTCACTGCCAGGACGTTTCCATCAGCATCAAGGGATATCCCCTGCCAGGTATCCATCGGCATAGCTAAATCCCAGGAATCAAACCAGGAATCTCCTTCGGTGGAGTTATATAGATCTACCAATTGCAGCGAATCGGACTCTCGATCAAAAAACATGGGGCTGGCCTGAATATTAGATACTAATATCGAGACAAGACATAGGAGGGTAAGACGGGTCATAACTCGGTAGTTTTCTTTTATGATCTGTTGTTGTGCTGTCCCTGCACACATCAATACAACGCACAAGAACAACTTCTCATTAATCTTGAGACTCATAAAGATAAAAATATTATTTCATATTATGTTTTATTTTAAAGTGTTTTAACCACATTTAGTGTCGTCTATGCTTGCTTTGTGCACATTTGATCCAGAATCAAAAAAGGGCTGCGACGCATGTCACAACCCTACATTAATAAGAAACCTTGATTGTTCTGATTTCATGAAGTGGGTCTTCTGACCCTAAAAACAACTACTGCTATATTGTTATCAACCGCTACACTCGTCCTTAAGGGCCTGTAAGTCTTCCTTTGAGGCCACCTCGACTTCAGTACCATCTTCCATGGTGACGGTGACCGGAAATTGCAGCTCGGGACGTTCGTCTGTGGGTTCATTATTTGCTTTCCACTGTCGAATCTTATACTTTAATTCCAGTGGTCCGTTGACTTCAGCCGTTTCACCATCAGGGAGTACAAACGTAAGAGGATAGTTGAGACGGAAGCAGAACTGACCTCTGAATCGATGACCGAAGGGTCGGTTATTTGCGAAGAAGTCTCGACGACATTCTATACGTAGCTGGTGAAGTTCGGATCGGTCAGCCACTGAAATGATGGTTCCTTCTTCATCAATGACTTCCAATGGAAATCCGAGCGTTGGTCTGCCTCCATCAGGATTTGACTCATGCCATGCTTTTATGGCATCTCGCAACTCCTCGTAGTCATTGACGTCGAGACTGCTACTATCTGGAAAGTTGATGGTAATTGGGAAAACAAATTCATAGCACCCAAAACGACCGCAGTTACCCTCCTCCTGCATGTCAAAAACTACTTCATCAACATAGTTTTCGACGGTATCTGATGTGATAGATTCTTCCTTGTCGCAAGAAATCATAAAAACGGACATTATCATTAGCAGGAGTAGCGTGGTTCCTTTGATTACTTTGTTAGTCATGGCTTTTTAACTTTTACTAGTTTGGAAATTAATTACACCTGGAAAAGCCAGGCGACCACACTTTGTACTCAAGGAGGCCTGTTAAAAGTTTCTTAATGGATCAGAAACTCATGTGTCAGTACACACATCAATGAGTTTAATGTGCATAATTTTGCATGCAGCTGGCATGTACCATTTTCTGCTAATGGACGGATCAAATTTTTGAGTCTGATTAAACGATTCCGAAAAATGGTAGTCAAAGACATGTGTTGACTAAGATGAGATACCAATGACAGACGGAAAACTTTGGGATGCTTTCAGATCCGGGGATAAATCTGCGCTTCGGACCATCTATGAGGAGCATTTCGATGCACTGATGGACTATGGCTGCAGATACTGTCAGGATCTGAACCTGGTGGAGGATCATCTGCATGACCTTTTCGTTTATATCTGGAAAAATCGTGAACGGTTGGGATCTACGGATTCAATCAGAGCATACCTCCTACTTTCTCTACGTAGGAGTATCATTAAGGGGACGAAGAGAAATTCCAAAATCAAATCGATCGGTGAGGA
>JAUILM010000923.1 GCA_030432855.1 Bacteroidia bacterium | reverse complement strand
CGATGGCGACATCTCGTTTGATGGCCAGTCCCTGATCGGCTACGAAGAGCTCCAGTGGATGGAGGTCAGAAAGCGCGTCTCCATGGTGTTTCAGGCCAACGCCCTGTTTGACTCCCTCACAGTCTACGAAAACATCGCCTATCCCTCGATCAAAAACATCTTCTACAGGTACTCGGCTATCTACACAAGATAAGACAATTGCTTTCGGAAACTGGGCTTTTACGCTTTTTCTAACCTGTGCAGAATGATCCCGGGCTGTCAGGTCATTCCGCATAAAACGTTCATTTCCTTCTTTCAGAGACTGAATAACCATGTCGGGTGTGAGTGCATCCTGCTCTTCTTTGGTCAGGACATCTTCCACCACACCCACTATGACTTCCTGCTGTCGTTCAGATGGTGCCTGGACCACTTGCGTCTGCTGATTTCCATTAGAACAAGCCGTAAAAAATACACTCGCAAAAAGGATAAAACTAAAAATGACCTTCCTCATGTTTCGATTTTTTAAAAATTGATGAATGCTGTTAAATCTAGCTGGCTTTGGTTACCATTATTAAAGAACTAGTTCATGAAGTAAAACTCAAATTTAAGTGTATAATAGTATTACTATCTTATTCAATAGTATAACTACTTTATAAGGCTATTGTTCAGTCGTGGTTGGATATTCACCACTTTTATTTCATTCCATGGCAGGCATGGACATAAGATATAAGTTTGCAAACAATCAATTAGTCAGGAAACGTTTCAACTACCTTGATAAACTCATTTGACCAAGAGAACTGTAATGCCCAAATGAATACCATAAACTGGAGTAATTTTCAATCATCGAAAATCATGATGCTGACCTTTTAGATCTGCAGAAAGTATATCGTACATCGCACAGGATGCGGGATGTAAGACTATTAGTGCTTATTCTTCACTAGCTGTGGTGGCGAAGAAGCTGTTTGTAAGAAAACCAATTGATATACATGAATTAAATGCTACCTTCCAGCAGTGCTAATCTTGAGTAGCTTGTCAATCCCCTTTGCTTCTATTATTAGTACTGTTAGAGATGTAAAAATAAGTTCATGATTTTACTTCAATCACAATCCTTTTGTACCGTTTCAATGACGGACTTCCAGCGTCTTCCACTTCTAAAACAAGATGCAAAGTCTGACTATCCATCGACCTGGGAATATTGACTTCTATCTTACTAGCTGCGGAGTTTTTGATAGCAGGAAGATCCGTTGTGGTTGATGCTTCCGGATAAAAAAACCAATTATAACTGATCTTATCACCATCCGGATCAAAGGACGCAGATGCATCCAATTTGATCGTGCCACCGGGTTTACCTTGAATTTCCAAAATATCAATACTACTTTCTCCATCAAGAACAATAATTGGCTCATGATTCACTTCTTTTGGATCCTTTATTGAAAAATCCAGCCTGTTTTCAAAACTGCTTTTCGCATCCTGGATCCAGCGTTTTAGCTCGCTGATTTCGACACCACACGTGTGATAATAGCCATCCGGGAAGTCACCACCCATGGGGACAAAAAGACTTCCCCAACTTCCATGCGTGGGTTCAAGTGGATCATTCAATCCTCTGTTAGCACTCAATAAATATAAAAAGGCAGGTGTGTCACCTTCTCCTCCATTGTCATATATGTCTGACATGGGACCGTGCCCATTTACTTCGTCCGCGGTCATGGGCTTTACATAGCCAGAATCTCTGCCGAATACGTAGTACCAAAAATGACCCGGATCATGCAGCAAGTATCTGGGATGCACTCTTTCGCCCTCATAGGTGGATCTAACGGTCCTATGGTTGGCACATGTCAGATCATTGACCTTGTTGAGGTCAATTAAAAAATCGAAAGTGATATCCTGTAGTAGAATGCCAAACACATGGAGCTTATTCATTAATTTATCAAACTCCTCATTGCTGTGATTTTGTCTGAATCGGTAAAGTGCCTGAATGAAAGTTATGGGACCACCCCAACACTGCACAAAAATCGGACGATCATCATCTTTATCAAATATCTCCTGTAGAAATTCACTACCCTCCGAATCTTTGGATTCTCCGTTTGGTGTATTTCCTTCTCCTATCCAATCTGAGTAATTAATCTCTCCCCATTCACTTTCTACATAACGATCACCGATTTGCCCACTGAATTTCTTGTCGTTGGTCAACCATATGATCGGCAAGGCTCCTCTACCTTTTTTTGTTACCTCCTTTAGCGACTGTGGTGAAGGGTAGTCATCATAATGTTTTGTGAGTTGTTCGTATTCC
>JAUILM010000922.1 GCA_030432855.1 Bacteroidia bacterium | reverse complement strand
CTATCTCTCACGTCCATCATGATTTTTCGGGGAGAGAGCTTCTTGCCCGTGATGTTTGCCGGGCAGCTGGCCGTACATCTCCCGCATTCTGTACAACTGTATGCTCCCAGGAGATCTATTCTGGGGAGATCAAACACATCCTTAGCTCCAAACTCCGGTATTTCCTCACTCATTTCACCTCCAGTATCCACCAGTCCCAACATTCCTTTCACCTCATCCATTACTTCTGGCATATTGGACATGGTTCCAGGTGCTGAAGTCCTGGCAAAGTATGTGTTGGGAAATGCAAGGAAAATGTGTAGGTGCTTGGAAATTGGTAGGTAGAGAATGAAACCAAACACAACCAATATATGCAACCACCATCCGAAACGCTCCAGGACATACAAGCTACTTTGATCCATACCTCCTAATAGCATGGGTCCAACATTCCCACTAAGAATGAAAGTTCCTGTATCCACATAATGCTCGTCCAAACCCTGAAGCATGGAATCTCCCATATTCATACTCATGATACCGATAATCAAAAGAATCTCACCCAATAGGATCAGGTTGGCATCTTTTTTTGGCCACCCCTGCATCTCAGGCTTCTCAAAACGATTGATACGAATGACATTTCGTCGAACCAGAAATATGATGGTGGCTACCAGGGCAAGGATAGAAAGTACTTCAATGGTGCTTATGACCACAGTATATACTCCACCTAATGTGGGTGCAAAAAATCGATGCGCTCCGGACAACCCATCAATGATGATTTCGATGAGCTCGATTTGGGTGAAGAGGAATGCTACATAGATAGCTCCGTGCATTAAAGCGATCAAAGGCTTTTTGAACATTTTCTTTTGACCAAAAGCAATGAGATTGACCCTCTTCCATCTAGTTTGAATGTCCCCATCCTCCTCGGGCGTAACCTTTCCCAGCCGAATATTACGATACACTCTTCCATAAAGGCGAAAGCCCAGAAAGCCAACGACAAGCAGAAGTATCAGAAATAAGATTTGTTGAATGTCCATGTGAACCTCAGCGTAAAATAGCTAACTTACCCCGGCAAGTAAAATGCACGATAGCAGTCAATCGAGATGAAAATACTAAACGAGAAGCAGATCGCACAAAAAATCAAGCGGCTTGCCATTGAAATCCTGGAGAACAACTATAGTGCTAAAGAAATCGTGTTGGCAGGTATCAACAATAATGGGAAACACTTTGCAAAACTTCTTCATGATCAGTTACTTGAGATCGGAAAAGTACCGGTAACACTGACATCTATCAAATTGAATCCCGCAGATCCGCTCTCCGATCCTATCACTATTGACTGGCCTGTAAAAAAGCTGCGTAAGCGACCTATCATTGTGGTGGATGATGTAGCCAATACCGGCCGGACTATATTTTTTGCCCTAAAACCCTTATTTGAAATTCTACCAAAGAAAGTCGAAGTTGCTGTCTTGGTCGATAGAAAACATAAGTCTTTTCCTATCAAGGTAGACTACGTGGGATTGTCACTTGCGACTACTCTTAAGGAGAATATCGACGTACAACTGAAGGGTAAAGACATCGCCGTGTATCTCGACTAGGATCTGATCTCCTCCTGCAATGCTTCCAGTGTCCGGCAGGCTGATTCGTAACCTATATTACAAAGTTCTTCAGCCTTACTAAAGTTAAAGAGGTTGTAGGATTCCAGTCCCTCAGGTTCGATAATCAAGTCACAGAGATGATCCTGCAGCCGGCTTCGGTACCAGAGGGAGATCTCAAAGACTCTGGCAAGGATTGACTTGAGGTTACTCAGCTCAGTGGTGGATTTTTCGACCTTAGTCACCACATTGCTGGCAATCACGAAGTCACAAAGGGGTGCAACCGGATCAATGGGAAGATTATTCATGACCCCACCATCCACATACCAACGGTCACTGATGGCAATGGGTTGAAAAAGTCCGGGTACTGACGAGGAAGCAACCACCAGATCATGTAAAGGACCATCCTCCCAGATTTCGTGCTTTCCTGAGTTGAGATTAGTGACGCCTACCAGAAACTTTCGCTTCAGTTTGCTGAAGTCATTCTCAGGAACATATTGCTGCAGTTGTGATCGTAAATAATCCTGACTACTCAATCCCCGTAATGGAAGCACCATGCGAAATACTTTGTAGATATTGCTGGTCTTCACGATTTCACGCATTTCAGCCGGGGTATAGCCATGGGCATAAAGCACTCCGATAATGGCTCCCGCACTGGTACCACATACTATGTCCGGACTCAGGCCATACTCCTCCAATGCCTGTAAAACA
>JAUILM010000921.1 GCA_030432855.1 Bacteroidia bacterium | reverse complement strand
AGTTAGGACAGAATATAGGACTGACGCAATAGAAGCGAAGGATCCTATGAAAAAGGCCCAGTATGTTGCAACAGGAATTCCATTGCCCATAGTATCCGATAAGGTCAAGAATCCCAGAGATATCAGGATGGCGGGCGTGAAATTGGAAAGCGTACTGCCTAACCCTGTGAAAAAGCTTTGAGTCAAGAATCCCAGCGATAGTTGATCTTTATCTAGTTTGTCGGAAATCAATGCACGGTAGGGCTCCATCGCGATGTTGTTACCTGCATCTAGTATCCACAAAAGACCTGCGGCCATCCATATGGTACTTGAATAGGGCATCAAGATCAAGGCAATACTGGCGCATATAGCCCCTACCAGAAAGTAAGGTTTTCTTCTGCCGAACCTCGGAGACCATGTTCCGTCACTCATCGCTCCGATGATAGGTTGAATTATGAGCCCTGTTACTGGGCCTGCAAGCCATAAAATTGGTATTTCATGTTCGCTTGCTCCTAGATACTTGTAGATTGCAGACATGTTGCTCTGCTGCAAACCAAAACTGAATTGAATTCCAAAGAATCCAAAATTCATGTTCCAAATTTGCCAAAAGCTTAATTTTGGTTTTAGTTTCATCCTTACCGTGATCTTTTTGTTTTCGATATTTGATGAAGGTATGTTCTTTCGTAATCCCCATTAGACCTTCTTGAAAGAATTTGAATATAGCGGAGTGATTGGAATGACCCGTCCTAAAAAAGGTTGACAAATACATTAATCATTATCATCATATGTATTTTGCGGTGTGGAAATCGAAAAATCATGTTGACAACTGTTTGACGGCCTCTTTTTCATAAGGCAAAAATCGATTCTTTTGTGGGTAATTGCGCCACCTTCTCTTTAGTTTTCCTTGCAATAAATGAGCTTGGTTCGGTGTGAGTAAGTCGATGCTTAAATGCGGCCTTTTTTCATTGTATATATTAATTATTTTTGGAACATAGGTTTTGGCAAGGCATGCGTCTAAATTTCGTTTCTCATAGATCCATTCATCTTTTAATATTCCGTTAACTCTTTCCGCAATGGAGTTGTCTAGCGGATCTCCATCTTCCGTCATGCTGATTTGTATCTTTGCCTTTTCCAGCAGCTTGACATAGTCTCGACAACAATATTGGACTCCTCTATCTGAATGATGTATCAGTTTATGGGTCCCGACTGGTTTTTGTCTAAGAGCCATTTTAAGTGCCTGAATTGCATGAGTCGCCTCCAGGCTGTCTGCTAGGCAAAACCCGATGATCTTCTTGGAATAAGCATCTGTGATCAGGAATAAATACAATACTCCATCGGTTACCTTAATATAGGTTATGTCACTGACCCACAACTGATGAGGGCCAGTCGGATTCAATCCCTTGATCAAATTGCGGTACTTTCGTAACCAGTGATAACTCTGCGTTGTCTTAATCCTATTCCTTCTACGACGTACCAGTAAGCCATTCCTTCTCAAAATGTCGATTAATGCATCACGGCCTATTTCCACTTTACTGTCATTCAATATCTTAGTTAGCTTTCTACTTCCGATTCGTGGCATTTCTTCTCTAACATCAGACACCATTTCAATGATCAAATGTTCCTCAACAGCACGTTTATAGATCGCTTTTTGTTTCTTGTACCAAGCTTGTCTACTGTAGCCAAACAATCCACATAATATCCCAAGTTGAACCCTGGGATACATATCTTTTACTTTTTGGACTGTTTGGCACCAGACTTTTTTCTAATAGAAATCTTCAGATCTTCTTCTGCAATCTTGATCATCTCCAGGTATGATGTCGACCTTAATCGTTCATACTCCAATTCATTTTTCAGAAGCCTTAATTGCTCTTGAAGTCTTGCGGTTTCCTCTGATTCGGATTTAATGCTCATGTCAGGAAATCTATTGTATGAGCCTGTGAATTTACGAATCCATCTCAACACTGTGGAATTTCCTTTGATACCGTACCGATACCTGCATTCTTCTTTGGTGATCTTCCCTGAAAGGACTTCTTCTACTATGCGTATCTTGAAGTCATCCGTGTACTGGTTTACTTTTTCCATATTAATCCTGATTTTAGTTTACAATTCGTGTCAACCTATATCAGGACAAGTCATACCTTAAATAGTCCCCCTGCGCCCCCGCCAGCGGGGGACATCTTTCCGACAAATAAATCCATTATTCGATACTAACACGATGCTGGGATCCTGAAGGGATCCAATAAGCCTAACACTGGGTGAAACCCGGTGGAAGCTGGGGAAGGTAAAACAACCCTGAAG
>JAUILM010000920.1 GCA_030432855.1 Bacteroidia bacterium | reverse complement strand
GTAGGATTTTTAAACAGCAATCTTGAGGACAACGTATTGGACGTGTCAGCAATTCCATGTACTGCCAGATGAAGTATATTGAAATTGGGCACTTCGGTTAAGAGGGTCTGCTTGGATGCCTCGTCATCGATTAAGAATGTGACATTCCGACGGGGGAAAATATTGGCAATAGCACGAACCTCTTCTTCCGTATTGGGTAATTCTGAAATAACGCCGCGGTGACTGCCCAGGGTTTTTTCTGATTTGGAAAATGCCAGCGCCAGTATTCTTGGCTCTGATTCTGTATCACCATTTTCTTGTGGAGCTTCAGGAATGATATTATAGGTGTATCTCACATCTATATCGTGTAATAAATAAGGAGCTGTTCTAAAATTGGCCGTTGTCGTATCTGATACTAATGCCTGGAGGGGAATATAGGAAATCGGCCCTTCTGGTGACACAGTAAGCAAGGTGGTTTCCGGATTTAAGACTGGTTTTATTAGTTGCGAATAAATTGAAAAAGTATGGCCCGCATATTCCTGATAGTTGTTGGTGTTTGAGAAGGTGCTCAGATTCTGACTGGTCCATCTGATGTTTTCTTTTAATTCATCGGACAGACCACAGTAAATTACTTCTGAAGTATTTTTTTCGATTGACAGAATAGTAACGAGCGTATCCGTCCAGAAGTACTCGAGGATCTGTTCATTATTTTTGAGATGAATTTGAATATCCTTTATGGAGGATTCACTACTATAAAGTCCCTGATAATATGCTGGATATTCCTGGTTTACCTTATTTTTAAATGTATCGTACGCCTCCAGTAATTCTACTATATCTGAGTGCAAATCCATCCTTTCTTCTTCTGAATCGGCAACCGACTGAGCATAATAGACACTTTGGATCTTGTATTTCAGAGAGGCTTCCTCAAGGTGCAGATTGTCTGGGATCAATTCTTCAGTCAATGATTGCGTTTGCTGTATCCTTTCGAATAGTTCTGCATTTCTTGATTTTTCCATAGCATGAAAGATGAAATTATGAATAGCTTCATCTTCTATGGTTCCAAATAGTTTTTTCGAAAAATCAATGGCCCTCGACATACTGGATTTAACATGTCGCGCCAGTAGCAGTTTAGTCAAATCCGTATAGGGACCTGTTCTTATGGTTTCTAATCCTTTGAACAAAGACCTGTAATTATCAAATATCAGCGAAATAGCACGGTCGTCTGCCTGTTGTTCCTGTAGCTTTATCATGATGGCAATCCGTGTTTCCATCATGTCCAGAATATTGTGATGCCTGTAATTAGGTTTCCATTCGATACTCAAAGGGTCATCTACATTTACTAATGAATCTACCAGAAGTATGGCTTTGTTTATTGAATGAAAAGCTTCCTGATAGTTACCAAGGCCTAGTTGTGATTTGGCCAGAAAATGTAAAGCAGTGTAAGATGTGTAGCTATTATCAATTTCATTTTCTGAAACAACGATTGAAAATAACTCCTGAGCTCGACGATGATCATTAAGCTCCAATAGAAAGGCACCGTATTGTGAATAGTAGGAAAATGGAGTGTTGCCCAATTCATTAGTGATGTCTTTTGAAATATCAAAAAACATTTTAGCAGAATCAATCTTGCCCAGATGTTGGTAAGTTGATGCAAGGTTTAGGTGGAATTGAAGAAAACTATAATCTTTCTCAAATGCATAGACCTTCCACAATTTGATGGCATTTTCATACTGGGATTTTGCAGTTTCGTACTCCTGCAAGTCAAAGTAGGTATTGCCCAGATTGTTGAGAAGGTTGACTTTATTTTTAATTTGGTGCGTTTCAAATCCATCGAATATACTTCTGGCCTCCAGGAGATAATTCTGGGCTTTTGCAGTGTATCCCAGATTTCGCATAGATGATCCAAGGTCAAAGTAGAGCTCTCCAAGTAACGAATCTTGTCCATCAGAGGACTGATGAAGTGAAATGGCCTCCTGAAGCAGCGGAATTACCTTGTAGTCCTGCTCCATGCCAGAATAGAAATCAGCCAATTCTTTTAGTTCAAATATCTGCTGGGTCGTATCCTGAAAATTTACTTTGGCAGAGGAGTCCAACCTTGTCAGATCTTTCGATTCTTTGAATGTTGCATAGAGTGCCCGATAGAGATCGATGTAAAGATGACCAGACTGAGAGAAGCAATGAGACCCTCTTTCAATCCAGATGTCGAATGAATCCCGGGGTAGGGTAGATCCTAATTCGGACTCACCCGCCATACGAATCAGTTGACAAAGCGTATGGCTATATGTGTCACAGTCTGCGAG
>JAUILM010000080.1 GCA_030432855.1 Bacteroidia bacterium | reverse complement strand
CGATATCAGACTGGCTTTCTGTCTCGAGTTCACCCAGCTTGTCTCGACAAGCTTCCGGATCTATCTTGTTGAGAGCTTTGATGGATGCTGCCACGACGGGATAGGCATCATTGTGATTGATACCACTGGCGATCACATCCAAATATTCAGCACCAGCAACTTCAGAAAGTCTATTTATAGCATTGACCTTCACAACACTATGTGGGTCTTCTTTTGCAATCGTAGAAAGCACTTGTTTATCCTCGTCCGTGAGAGGTTCAAAGTATTCCATTGCCGCACTACGTACCGACCAGAAGGGATCTGACAGCGCATTAACAATCACATCTTCACCACCCTCAACATTATTCCGACCGACATGCTCGACAGCATCAAGGCGTACACTAAGTGCAGCACTATCACTGTAAAGATGTACATATTCCTCATCGGATCGTCGTTCGATGTAAACCGCCAGCAAAACCCGATCTGGATCCAAGACAGCAACTGATACGGGCCTACTCACAGGTATGGTGAACGTCTGATTCCGACGGTCTATTTGGATACTGATCCGCTCCCGGGTACCATCTTCATAATGTAGATCCACCTCAGTAGGCAATATGAAAATCGAGGGCATCATACTGACATCCTGAATTTGTGCAATATCGATCACCACTTCAGACGGATTGTATGTATAGTCAATTTGCAATGCCGGATGACCGGAGGCAAAATACCACTGGTCGAAAAACCAATTGAGGTCTAGTCCGGTGGTCTTCTCAAAAGCCAGGCGCAAGTCATGTACTTCCACTGATTGATAGGCATTGGCCCGAAGAAAAGTGTGCAGAGATGCTTTAAAGGCTGCATCTCCCACCAAATACCTAAGCATATGCAGGACTAGTCCACCCTTGTTGTAACTATGTTGATCAAACATATCCTCTTTGTCCTCGTAGGAAAAGTCAATAAGAGGATGGATTTCGGAAGAAGCCTGATAAAGATAACCCTGAATCTCCGTCAGCCGATGTTGGTCTGCCCGGTCTTTACCATATTTAAACTCCTTCCAGAGGTATTCTGCATAATTGGCAAATCCTTCATTTAGGACGAGATTCGCCCAGCTCTCACAAGTGACATAATCACCAAACCAGTGGTGAAATAATTCATGCGCAACTATATAATCGTTGTCATTGTCTATCAGTTCGCGTGCGTGCTTCTGTACAAATTCACCATAGATTACACTAGTCGTATTTTCCATAGCGCCAGAAACATAATCCCGCACTACGATCTGTGCATATTTATCCCAGGGATAGTTGATACCGGTAAAGTCAGAAAAGAATTCCAACATCTCTACGGTATGAGCGAAGATCTCTTTTGCATCATCGCGATAGGGCTCTTCCACCATATACAGAATGTCCTTTCCGCTCCATGATTCCTCCACCGTTGCAAATTCTCCCACGGCGATCATAAAGAGATATGGTGCGTGAGGTTGATTCATGACCCAATAGTCCGTACGAGTTCCATCTCCATTTGATTCGGAAGATTGCATGACACCATTTGAAAGCGTCTGATATTTCTCATCAACTGTCAGCAGGACTTCCTGGGTGGACCTTTCATTGGGTTTATCGATGGTGGGAAACCACCGTGAATTGAACTCGGTTTCACCCTGGGTCCATATTTGTTGCGGTTTTTCTGGATCGCTTCCATCAGCATTGATGAAAAACAAACCCTTGTCAGAGGTAATTGCAGCACTTCCATTTTCACCTTCTGAAGGATGAGCGATATAATCAATATTGATTTTGATGCGCTGACCTTTTCGATAGGTTTTGTCCAGCGCTATTTTTAATGTGTTGCCATCGTATCCGTATGATGGTTCGTAATCTGCTCCCAATGTGATCAACTGAATATCAAAACCCTTTGCATCTAACGTAATGGTGTCAAGTGGATAAAAGTAGGGTGTGAGTACTAACGAAGCGGAGCCAATCACTGATTCATTGGCCCAGTCAAAACGCAGATCTAACTTGGTATGCAGCAAGTCAGCGGTCCGGTCAGCGGTCGCACGATATACAGGTAGTTCCAGTATTTCTTCTGTCTCGGCCTCATCAGCATCTGCAGTGACCACCAGGGTATCTAGATTTCGGACCTCGGTAGAAGTGTCCAATACCACCGGATCGATGTCTGGGATGTTGGTGATAGATTGCGTGCTAGTACATGCACCTGCCAGCAAAAGGATGCCAGCAAAGACAAGATGTTTAAAATTCATACGACAAGGTCAATTTACAGGACCGAAAACCCTCAATAGTATTTAACAAAAGGTAAACTGAATGCAACAGGCCAATATTATACAGAGACATCGTATTCTCTAAGGGCATCGTTCAAAGAAACCTTTTTGTCGGTACTCTCTTTACGCTTCCCGATAATCAATGCACAAGAGACCTGGTACTCGCCGGCAGGAAATTGTTTAGTATAGGTGCCGGGTATCACCACAGATTGAGGAGGGACATAACCCCGATGAGTAACTGCTTCACTCTGCGTCACATCAATGATTCTGGTAGATTTTGTCAGAACAACATTGGCACCAAGAACCGCTTCTCGTCCTACGCGCACACCTTCTACTACAATGCATCGGGATCCAATAAAACAGTTGTCTTCAATTATCGTCGGCGACGCCTGAAGAGGTTCCAGTACACCTCCGATACCTACGCCACCGCTGAGGTGCACATTTCTGCCGATTTGGGCACATGATCCAACCGTGGCCCAGGTGTCAACCATGGTGCCAGATCCTACCCACGCACCAATATTCACATAGCTGGGCATCATGATTACACCTTTTTCGAGGTAGGCACCATGACGAGCAATTGCGTGTGGGACCACACGGACTCCCATAGCCTCATAACCTGTCTTTAGTGGAATTTTGTCATGAAACTCAAAGGGAGACACCTCAATGGTTTCCATTTTCTGAATGGGGAAGTACAGTACAACTCCTTTTTTCACCCATTGATTTACCTTCCACGATCCATCTTCTGCGGGTTCTGCTACGCGCAATTTTCCCTGGTCCAAAAGACTAACAACGTTTCTTATAGCTTCCTGAGTCGACGCATCCTTTAGTAATGATCGGTCTTCCCAAGCTTGTTCAATTGTTTCCTGGAGTGCTTCCACCATGTTTATATCTGCTGATTTTTCAAAATCTGCAATTATACTAAAATTCTCAACGCAATAAGCTGGGAAACGACGCCTACCAGAGCACCGCCATAGATGTCGGGTACCCGATGTGCCTTGAGTTGTAATCGACTGCTACCAATGGCCCCGGCAACGAGAATCGCAAGGATGGCAAGAACGAAAATATGAATCTGGAATGATTGAAATCGCACAAAATCTGCATCGAAGTACATAAAGAGTAATAGCAAGATACCCACCAAACCACCGGCACCTACCATATGTAAGCTAATCTTTGTAAAGACATTAAAGAAGAATGCAATGCTAACTGCAATGAGTGACCCCAGGATCCAAACGTGAAGGCTGACATGTACATCCGGGTTATGATACAGATTTATAAAAAACCAGGTATAAAAGATGACCACAATGATCAGGGGCCCAATGCGATCCTCCTTTTTCATCATCTGGAAGTTGGGTATTAATTTTAGAAACACCATAAAGATGACCCCAATCAGAGGAAGAAAGAAAGTATAAGCCAGCGATACGATAACCAGCGGAAGTTTGTCCCAGGGATTGGAAACACCAAAAGCAAAAGGATTTGATGCGATCACCAGAAACGTACCATACGTTAACATCAAAAGAGGATGAAATATGAAAGCAAGAATGGAACTGATCAACTTCACAGAGGATCAATTTACACTTTAGTAATCAATACCTCAACCCTACGGTTTTTTGACCGCATCTCCTCTGAAGAATTATCGGTAAGGGGTTGACTGGGTCCGTAACCACGGGTTTTAATGCGATAAGACTGGATGCCCATCTTTACAAGGTACCGTTTTACCGCGGTAGCTCTTTGCGCAGATAATTGATAGAGAGACCAGTCATCGCCCACATTGTCTGTATGCCCATTGATGCGAATGTGCAGTGCGGGATGTTTTTTCAATATAGCGGCAAGTCGGTCTAATTCCCGATATGAAACCGATAGGATTCTGTCCTTGCCGCGCATGAAATATATCGGCGCCATGGATATACGTGCATCCACTTCCAGAGGATCAATGGCCACCTTGATCAGGTGTTCTCCATCTTCCGCAGCCTGGACTTTTGACACATCCAACAGCATGTTGCGAGCCAGGAACCCCTTCTTATTCACTTTTAAAGACAAAATCTTACCTCTTGAGGGATATTCCATTGCGTATCCTGATCGTGAAACGGAGACCTTTTCATGGTTATCATCATCTCCGGCTATACCAAGAGATAAATCTGCATCGATTGCTTCTTCATTAGTCGCATTGACCACATACAGTCTAAGCTTTTTTTCTGCGGGTGCCGCGGGGGTGGCCACCACTCTTTCTTCAGGATCGGGCCTGATCTCATCAAACTTAACCCGGAAAATATCGCTGCTTCCATCACGGGTACTGGTGAAATAGAGGTATTTACCTTTCAAATTGTAGAATGGCTGCGCATCATCCGCCGGCGAATTGATGGGCTCAGGCAGAGCGATGGGCGATGACCAGTTGGTCCAACTATCATCCAATCGTTCACACATAAAAATATCCTGGCCCCCTACACCGGATGCGCGATGCGATGAAAAGAAAAGGAAACGCTTATCATCTGATATGTAGGGAGTAATCTCATTGGCGTCTGTATTGACGATGCCCCCCAGGTGAATCGGAGCACTCCATAATGTGGTGTGTACCCGAAACGATACATATAGATCATTCTGCCCATAGGAATCATTGCGATTCATGGACAGAATCATTACTTCATTATCACGGCTCAGGGTCAGATTAACGCCGGCATCCAGGTTGTAGTAATCGTATATGTATAGAGGTTCCGGAAAATCCCATTCACGCTTGTTTTTTCGCTTCACAAAAGAAAACCCCTTAAGCATACTGCCATCCTTATAAAACTGATTCATGATCACCAGGGTGTTGGGATCTGTGGTAACAGCACAAACACTATTGGGCAGAGCGCTATTCAGTGGGTATCCCGGATGTTCTAATTCATCAAAGGATCCGTGTTTTGATTTTGCGATCCAGATATCCTGATTGAAAGAGGAAGTAACGGGGTTTTTGTCTGGTTCCTCACCCAGTTGATAGAAGATGTCCTGCAACTTGGCTTTGTAATCAGCAAAGGAAAGCGTCTTAGAGAAATCATCATCACTCACTTTCAGTGTCTTTTCAAAAGAGGGATGACCCACCCGGGTAAAATAAATGGTCTGTCCATTGGGGCTTACCACCGGGTTGATTTCGTCATATTGTGTGTTGATTTGGTGGTTAAGCTTCTCTATGACATACGGATGCTTTGGCCCAGGACCACACCATGATAGTATCAACAATGTCAGAAAAGCACTAAGCATAAATCGAAGAGCTAAATCGGTTCATTTTATTGGATAAACTTAATACAATCAGTTTTTTATAAATGAGTGTTTTCGTGTGATTGTATGAAGATCGGAGCTGCTTATACGGACGACGGCACAAAAATATAAATTGATTTGACAGCATACTGGAATTAATTAAAGTAATTTCCGGTTATGACCTTATCATCGTTTTCAAGGCTTCGAGATGCGATAATGCATTTATAATCGTTATAAAACTATGCCAAGCTTTCTGTATCGATATTGTATTAGTTTTTGCCTTCTGATGGTCTTCAGTCTTTCATCGGCACAATCTGAGCGACGAGAAAGAATTGAGATCGATGGTGAAGTCCTGACTGCTCTCATATACGATGATGACACCATATTTATTGCAGACCTGGATGATGTAAGTATCACCTCCAAGCGCAGTTTTGCTAACAGTGAGGAGCAAGCCCTTTATATGAGATATCGGAGATACGCCAACAAGGTGTACCCCTATGCTGTGGATGCAATCCGCATTTTTCGGGAGCTAGAGGATTGTACAGATGGCATGTCTCGGAGACAGGAAAAGAAGTGGGTACGACGATTACAGAAAGAACTCAAGGATGAATTTGAGGATCCACTCAAAAACTTGAGCAAAACCCAGGGAAGAATTCTGGTCCATATGATTGAAAAGGAACTGGATACCCCGATTTTCTTTTTGATTAAAGACCTGAAAGGAGGACTTTCAGCCCACTATTGGAACACGGCCGGCAAACTCTGGGGATACCACCTGAGAAAGGGCTATATAGTGGGAGAGGACCCAATTATGGATATGGTCCTAAACGATTTTGACATTTCTCATGGCGATTAAGATCATCTTTTTATTATTGTCCGATGATCTTAACATCTTATGTCTGTAGAACTTACGATTAACAAAGAAATCCGGCCCGGCAAGGTTACCTGGCGCAGTCCTTCCAATATCGCTTTGATTAAGTATTGGGGTAAACACGGAAATCAACTTCCGAGAAATCCATCGCTGAGTTTCACCTTGACAAATGCCTATACGGAAACCACCGTCCTTTATAAAATGCGAGAGACACCGGGAGAGGACGTCTCGCTGGCATTTAAGTTTGAAGGTCAGGACAATCGATCTTTTGAGGAGCGTCTGAAATCCTTTCTAAATAAGAGAGCTGTAGAACTGCCTTTTATTAGACAGCTTGATCTTGAGGTCTTTTCTAGAAACTCTTTTCCACATTCAGCAGGTATAGCCTCTTCCGCTTCAGCAATGAGTGCACTGGCACTTTGTCTCTGTACCATAGAAGATCAGCTATTCGGCACACTGAAGGATGACAGTGACTTCGAACAAAAAGCATCTACTCTGGCAAGATTGGGATCCGGTTCAGCCTCCAGGTCCATTTATTCATATGCAGCCATCTGGGGCAAGACGGGTCTGGTCAATGGTGCCAGCGATGATTACGCTGTACCCTTTGGCCAAAACTTACACGAATCTTTTAAAACTTATCAAGACGCGATTCTCATAGTTGATCAAGATCCTAAAAAAGTCAGCAGTTCTCAGGGGCATAAGTTGATGGAAAATCATCCTTTTGCCAATGTGCGTTATGAAGAAGCCCGACGACATTTAAACGAATTAGGCAACGTGATGAAAACGGGTGATCTCTCAAGGTTCAACACTCTGGTGGAGATGGAAGCGATGCAATTACATGCCCTGATGATGTGTTCATCACCCGGTTATATACTTATGCGGCCAGACACCTTAAAGATTATAGAGCTTATAAAAGAGTTTCGTAAAACTACGAGCGCACCGGTATGTTATACATTGGATGCAGGACCGAATGTTCACCTTCTTTATCCTTTAGCAGAAAAAGCAAAGGTTACAGCATTCATTCAGCAGGTTCTCTCACCCTATTGCCACCAGGGAAAGTGGATTGATGATATGGTTGGGGAGGGTCCCATACAAGTAGATTAGATGAAGAAAATATTTGTATTTGTGATATTCCTATCGGGTCTATTCAAAGGTGCATGTGGACAGGAGACACCCAAAATACATGTGGATGATCCGGTTTTTGACCAGACAATCCGGGAGTACCTGAAGTTTAGTATACCTGTCTTGTCTGTAACTGAGCTATCTCAACGCGCGGACTCTATGTTGATACTGGATACACGCGAAACCAAAGAATTCACTATTAGTCATATCCCCGGAGCCTATCACGCGGGATACAATGATTTTAACATGGAGGATTGGAAGCACTTACCTAGAAATACAGAGGTGATTCTGTATTGTTCTATAGGATATCGCAGTGAGAAAATATCCGAGAAGTTTAGAAAAGAAGGTTTTGAGAACGTCTACAATCTCTATGGAAGCATCTTTGAATGGGCAAATAAAGGATTTCCTTTAGAAGACGTCAATGGTGAAGCAACCCGTAAACTACATACGTACAACAAGAAATGGTCAACGTACGTGTCTGACCAGGTAGAGAAAACGTGGTAAAAAAAAGGCCGCGCTTACTGTGTAAAGCGCAGCCTGATCGGTTTTCTTTATTCGATATATCTCTTTAGATACCTAGTTTTGCTTTTACGAGGGATGTTACATCCATACCTTCCTCTTTAAAGAGTATAGAACCCTGACTTTCATCCAGTATATACGAGTATCCATTTTCTTTGGCTACTTCCTCTATTTTCACACTTACGTTGTCAAGGATGGGCTGAAGTAATTCCTGTCTTTTTGAAGCGAGTTGCTGTTGCATATCTTGCTGATATTGCTGCAATTTTGCATCATCTTCGCGAAGTTTAGTGCCTTCCTCCTCCAGTTGTTTTGGTGAAAGTTCACCTCGTTGCTCTTTTTGTTGTAGTTCCTGATATTTCCTCTGGAACTCCTGCAGCATACCCTCACCTTTTTTCTGGAGTTGTGTTTGCAATGCCTCCAACTCCGAATTAGCGCGCTTTACCTCAGGGATTTCCTGAAGAAGTGTCACGGAATTCAGGTATCCTATTTTTTGAGCATGAACCAGGTTCAATCCAGCGACAAAGAAGAATACCAATGCGTATTTATAAGCTCTGTACATTTTATCCTTTATAATTTGAATTATTTAAAATGGGAACACAATACTCGATAGTCATCCGATTATCGGTTCTTACATCTGTCAGGGACTAAAGCCCCAATTTTGCTTTTACCTTATCCAGGATATCATTTGATTCATCAGCATACAAAACAGATCCGGCACTGATATCAATGATATAGGTATATCCTTCTGCCTTGGCCACCTCTGCAATTTTGTTATTCACATTATCCAGAATCGGCTGCAAGAGGGATTGCTGTTTTTCAGCTAATTGCTGCTCCATGTTTTGTTGAAACTCCTGTAGTTTCGCTTCTTCCTGTCTGAGCTTGGTGGCTTCGTCCTGTATTTCCTTTGGTGACAGATCACCATTTTGTTCTTGCTGTTGAAGAGCCTGATATTTTGTTTGCAGCTCCTGGAGCATGCCCTGACCCTTTTTCTGCAGCTGTGTTTGTAGTGCTTCGATTTCTGAATTCGCCTGCTTTACTTCAGGTATTTCCTGCAGTAACAAGCCGGAGTTAATATGGCCAACTTTCTGACCAAAGGCTGTCATCAATGTTAGAGAAAAGATGACGGCAAAAACTGATTTAATAACATTCTTCATTGTATTCGATTTGTCGTCTTTTATTTGAGTGCCCTTAATATATCATCGGTTTTATCATACCGTTCGTTGCTGAAGATGATGCCAGAACTTCCACCCTTATCGAGGATTATATCATATCCGCGATCATTTGCATACGTCTGAATGGCACCGTAAACTTTCTCCTGAATAGGAGCCACAAGTGCCTGACGTTTCTGAAACAACTCACCCTCGGGTCCGAATTTTTCCTTTTGAAGGGCGCGAATATCGCGTTCTTTTTGCATAATTTCCTCTTCTTTTTGTTGCTTCATTTCGTCGCTGAGTAGTACAAGCTCTGCCTGATACTTGTTGTACATGCTTCGAATCTTGTCTTGCTCCACTGCGATTTCCTGATTCCAGGTCTCTGCCACCTGGTCCAATTCTTCCTGCGCTTTCTTGTAAGTGTCAAGATTGTCGAGGATATAAGCTACATCGATCACAGCAATCTTTTGAGCAAGCGTCGTGGTTGTGAAGAGCATACCCAGAGCAAACGTAAGCAGCAATGATTTTTTCATACTTTGTTTATTTTCAATCTGTTAACTAAAAAACCAGCCGGGTCCAAAATTACAATTTTATGAACACCTTTCACTTGGTAGACTTGAGGAAAGCTTAATGAGTTACAAGGACAAAAGGTAGATTGGGAGACCTCGTAGTCATTACACATACACTATCAATACTTTATGAATGAAAAAAGAGTTTATTCGAGGGTTTCTTTAACTTGGGTTTAACGTAAGACCTAATGAAATTAACGGTCAGGACTGGGGTCCTTCAGGGGCGCTACGTATCCAAATATCACGTTGTGGAAAGGGTATCTGGATATTGTTTTCACCCAGTAATGTATTGATCTGAAACCTCAGGTCACTCTTTACATTCTCAATCATCATCAATTGATAGGACCAGAAACAAAGATCAAACAGAAGAGCGGAATCGCCAAAATCTGTAAATCGGACGAAGGGCTTGGGTTTACCCAGCACTGCCCGGTGTTCTCGGGCCGCCTGCATGAGCAATTCTTTTACGACTTCGGGATCAGAGCCATACGCAACACCCACTGAAACCGTAAAACGCACCTTCTTATCGTTGTGGGTCCAGTTGCTGACAGGACCGGATACCAGATGTGAGTTGGGCAATATCATGGTCGTATCATCCTGCCCCTGTAGTTGCGATGTACGAATTCCGATACGCTTTATCTTGCCGACCTTTCCGTTCACATTTACCACATCATGTACTTCGACTGTCCGGTCTGAAAGAAGAATGATGCCGGAAAGGAGATCTTTGAAGATATCCTGCATACCCAGCCCGATACCCACCATTAAGGCAGCCAGACCACCCCAGACCACGGTAAGATCTATGCCCAGATTGTCTACCATGACGAATATGGCAACTACATAGATGAAATAAGTCACCAGCTGATTGATGGCAAAACGTTTGCCGGTGTCGACATCGTTCTTGCTGTAATAAGAAAACAGTAATAGCTGCGTCACCACCCAGGAGATCAACCTGGCCAGGAGAAAGATCAATATGGCAACAAAAATGCTGGATACACGAAAGTTGAAGGGGTTTTGATTGATGGGAACTGTCAGTAGTGTACGGTTGATGTCAAAAGTGCCTACCAGTACTATAATGGCGAGCGTATAGACAATATACTTTACCGTCTTGCTGATTGACTCATCATAATGTGGAGTGTCTGGACCCGGAACAATGATTTCACTGTGAGAATCCTGATATTTTTTTCGCAGCAATCGTGATGTGACAAAATCGACAATATGGGCTAATTGAATAATCATCACCCCCACCATAATGGAAGAAAGGCGAAAAACGAAAGTAGTCGTTTGATATAGAGTTCGATCCAAATCAAAAGACTGCAAAAAGGCGATGACAAAAAGAGGATAGATCAACCTACGAACAATCACATAGAGATTTTTCTGCCAGGAGTCATCTCCCCCATTTTTTTCAAAATATCTTGGCAGGAACAATCGAATAACGAGCTGATATGCAGCAATGATAAGCAGGCATGAGAAACCAAAAACAACAACCGAACGAAGAGTTACATCAACCTCAAGAACAGTAAATAAGACCTGATCGAGTATTTCAAGCATACACTTTAATGTAATGGAAGTTTAAAATACTTAGTATTTCAGACACATTATCTAAGAATAGCGCGGCTGTCAATAAATACGAGCTTTTTGTCTTGGAAAAAAGGTTCTTCAAACCATTCTGAAATTTGGATAACCTCCACATACCTTTTGGGCAACCCCTTAAGTTCCTCACGGAGATCACCACCTTTCAGAAAAATCCAGCCGGCGGGTTCTTCCCTCGATATCAAATGCCGACTCCAGGTGATCAGTTTTTCAGTCGAACCTACCGCTCGGGATACAATGTATTGATAATCTCCCTCGTGGTACTCCGCGCGTGTATGTAGGGCAGTGACATTAGAAAGTGCCAGGTTGTCAACCACTTCCTGTACTACCCCGATTTTTTTCCGGGTACCATCTATTAACGTGAAGGTAGAAGATGCATTAACGATCGCTAATGGGATCCCGGGGAAACCACCTCCAGTACCCAGATCCAGGATCGTTGTACCTGGCAAAAACTCCATAAGTTTATAGATGGCAAGACTATGTAATATGTGACGTTCGAATAGGTGGTCTATATCCTTCCGCGAGATCACATTGATTTTACTGTTTAGGTCGCGATAAAGCGGCCCCATCGCTGAGATAGTGTTGCGTATTTCACCGGGAAGAGATGAAAAGTACTTTTCAACTATTTGAGAACCTTCTACCATCGAGTGGTGGGTTTTAATACAAGAAATAATGCAAGAAAGGGATAATAAAGTAAATAGATAGCATCAAGGAATAACACCATCCAGAGAAACGTAGCCGGACGATTGGCTGTCGATCGTTGGAGAGTCCGCGTTATCAGAAAACTACGACACAGCCATAGAACAAAGATAATTAAGGGCACATGTCCGGTGAGAAGCATCAGTAACAAAGAGGCATAAAACAGCCAGTGACTGGCAGCAAATACGGCAAGTCGAAGCTTTGTGAAGAGACCATATTGCCACGATGGAGATGCGTGTCTTCGTTTTTGATGAAGAAAGGATTGGAGTGAAATAGGAGGATCAGACACCATATGTGCATA
>JAUILM010000919.1 GCA_030432855.1 Bacteroidia bacterium | reverse complement strand
AGGGTAGTGGCCCTGGTGATTGGTTACCTATGTTTACCAGTCTTGAAAACACGGGAGCCGTGTGGCAACTGTCTCAAGACAGAGATGCCTGGACCAGGGAGTCATGATGAACGAATAAAGATTGACAAATGGATGAGATACATGTACCGATAATGAGTGATGAAGTGGCTGCAGGGCGGTCCCCGGACGTCCTCTTCTGGGTAGGATGTGCAGGTAGTTTCGATCCAAGAGCCCAAAAGGTCACCAGGTCACTGGTTCAGATCCTGCAGAAAGCCGGTATTAAATATGCGATCCTGGGTAAAGAGGAACAATGTACAGGGGATCCTGCTCGAAGGGCGGGTAATGAATTCGTTTTTCAAATGCTGGCACTTCAAAACATAGAAACGCTCAATACCTATGAGGTGAAAGACATTGTGACCACCTGTCCGCATTGTTTTAATGTTTTGAAGAATGATTACCCGGCGCTGGGAGGATCCTATAATGTGGTTCACCATACGGAATACTTAAAAAAATTGCTCGACTCGGGGAAGATCAGCATTGCCGGTGGTGCCTTCAAAGGCAAGCGAATTACCTATCACGATTCCTGCTACCTGGGCCGTGCCAATGGAATTTATGAAGCTCCCAGACAACTCATTGAAAAATTGGATGTTAACTTTGTGGAAATGGACAGATCGCGGTCCAAAGGTCTGTGTTGCGGAGCGGGTGGAGCGCAAATGTTTAAGGAGGATGAGCCGGGAGATAAGCGTATCAATATGGAGCGGGTAGAGGAGGCTCTTTCTCATAGTCCGGATGTGATAGCGGTGAATTGTCCATTTTGTCTGACCATGATTCGGGATGGAGTGACCGCCAAGGAATCCGAGGCCATGGTGTATGATATAACAGAGTTAATAATTCAAAGTTAGGATTAATGAAAGTGGAATTTGATCAGCTGGGTGATGATACGCGGGTGTGGATATATCAAAGTAAAGAGATTATCTCCGGCGACATCTTAGAAAAGGTTAAAGCGGAGATCGCTGCATTCGTACAACAGTGGGCGGCGCACAACCAGCCTCTTGCAGCTTTTGGGGATGTGTTTCATGAGCGATTTATTGTCTTGATGGTCGATGAGCGACATAATGTTGCCAGTGGTTGTTCCATTGATAGTAGTGTGGCGTTTATCCGTCATCTGGAGGGTACCTATGGCCTTGACCTATTTGATCGTATGACCTTTAGCTATGAGAAGGATCAGGTCGTTTACACTGTGCCCAGTGACCGTTTTGCAGAGCTGTACCGTGCCGGTGAAATAAACGAAGAGACATTGGTCTTTGACAATCTGGTCAAGACCAAGAATGAGCTTCTGAGTGAGTGGCAAAAGCCCCTGGGAAACAGCTGGTTAAGTAGGTTTGTCTAGAGTGTCAGTTGAAGTTTTTGGCTGAAGTTAGGTGTATTCCCATACTTTGTCCACGATAGTAGTAAGAGTTCAGTGTGTATTAATCCAGTTGGATTATTTTCTTGTCAAAGGGATTTAAGGCGGTTCCCACTACATCGGCTTCTACTTCCAGCCGGTATTCTGACTTTACGGATTTGAGTTTTTTCGCGGCTGACACTATTCCCTTCAGTATGAAATTTTTCTCCTGGATTTGATCCATCCTGGACTTCAGAAGATCGAAAGACATCTCAAAATCCACCTCAATTGACTCGTCTTTGGGTACCTCAACGATCTTATTGACTTCGTGAGCACTTAAAAGGTACTCATCCGTCAGTTTCTTCTTCTTCCGACCTCGGCTGTATTTTTCAATGAGTCGTAGCGATATGGCTGTCACGGTTTGCTCATTCATGGATGTAAAGCGAACCTTACCTCTGATTACTCCACTATCAGATGGAATGGTTTCCGGCACTAAAAGCTCAACTTTTACCCCTTCGATTCCCAGCCAATAAAGTTGGACTACCGATAGACCAAAAACAGGATAGATAGTTATGAAGAGTCTCTTCTGCTACTACTGGACTTCCTCCGCATTCTTTTTACTGAGGATTTCCAGCATCTCTTCGTCTGATTTTCCCAGATGCTCCAGCAGAAATCGGGCATCATCGGCAAAATCAGAATCTGGATATTTCTCGATGAATGTCTCGTACAGAGTCTTTGCTTTGTCAAATGCCTCCTGATCCTCATCTGCCATGAAGGCGTGTAAAAACAGTGCTTTGGAGGCTTCGGGTGAGTCAGAATGTTGCTCATAAATTTCTACAAAACACTTCTCCGCTGTTTGAAAATCCTGCACGGCACGAGCAGTTTCCCCAGTTTTCCACAGG
>JAUILM010000918.1 GCA_030432855.1 Bacteroidia bacterium | reverse complement strand
ATTTTGATCAAATCCCTCGAAAAGATAGTCGGTAACTCTGGACTCATTACTTCGATTTGCACGTTGGTAATTACCGGTTGCAATTACACCCAGTTTATTGCCAAAAAACCGATTGCTTGCACTAATAGATCCCCGGAATTGGCCGAAGTCATCTCTTAACTGATTATAGCCCGGAAGAAGACGACCTTGCACACGCGGACCTTCCTCTGCTTTTGCCACGGTAAAATTAATCGCACCTCCGATTGCATCTCCATCCATGTCGGGTGTGATCGACTTAAATAATTCAACACCAGCGAGCATATCGGGTGATATCATACTAAGATCTACCGACCGATCAGATTCTTCCGTCGATGGCAGTCGTTCTCCATTAATTGTGATAGAATTAAACCGGGGAGATATACCGCGTACGCTTACTCGCTGCCCTTCACCGGCATCTCGATACACGGATACACCTGCCAGTCTCCCGACAGCTTCGGCTGCATTTTGGTCAGGTAGTTCCTGTAATTTTTCCTGAGATATTACATTGACAATATTGCTGGAGTTAATCTGCTGATTTATGGCCGCCCGCTGCCCAGTCGCCTGTCCCTTCACCACCACTTCATTCATCATCACACCACCTTCGGTGAGGGTGATATTTTGCTCGAGTTCAGCACCACTGGTGAAGGTCAACGTCATCCGCTGGGTTTCATATCCCAGGTAACTAAAAGCGACCTCATAAGTACCTTCCGGAATATTGGTAAGACGATAATTTCCATCCAACTCTGAAGTGGTTCCCATATGGAGATCCTCAATAGCAATCGTTGCAAAGGGAAGCGGTTCGTTTAATCCCCCATCACTTACGACTCCATAGAGTTGGGCATTCTGGCCAAATGTCAGATTAGTAATAAAAATACATAGTAGAAATGTAAAAATTCTTGACATGCACGGCCTTTTTGGACTGAATAACTTGCAGTGTGTTCGCATTGGAAGCAAAATACAAAATTCTAAGTTCCAACGCATGAACCTTAACTATTCTATAAAACTTACGGAATTATTTTATCACTAAAAAAATGGTGTATCGCCCATAGCAAGGTCCCTACAAAAATCATCATTTCGCAGGGTTAAAAAAAAAGAGAAAAATGTTAATAAATAGTAAGTCGATTATAACTTTTCTACTTTATAAAATCACACTCTTTCGCCAATTATTGAGTGTACTTCTTCTCATTACATGGGTATAGGAATGCTAAAAGTTCTTGTAATAAAAAACACCTAAAATCTTGAATAAGACGTTTGGAGGTCACAAAACCTTTCTCACCAGATTTCTCAAATCAGAATCTATACCCAGATCCATTAAGTCGGATAGCAGGTCTAACTTTCTAAACAGAAATTTCTGATCAAACCTGAGATGATCCTCAGTAACATTTGACTTGGTTCATATGAAATTGTCTTTCGTGAGATTAAATCCTATCAGTCATAAAATTCCAAAACGAGAATAAAGCGAAATGTGTCAATTCGAATCACTGAGACACCCGAAAAATGGCCGTTGAGCCAGAGGTTTCACAAGAGACCACAAGGTCTGATTCAGAAAGCCTGCCCCCAGATGATTTGTACTATGCCGCTCTTAAACATTAATTTTTTCATATTTTCAGTCACTTTGATCAACACTTCAACTTTTCTGAAGGATTACTTAGCATAGAAGAATCAACTTTACATGGAAATTGTTAATCCCAACTGGCCTATTATCGTCCTCCTGATAGGTATCATCACAGTCATCGTTCTCATTACAGTCGTACGGCTGCACGCTTTCATCTCGCTGGTACTTGCCGGTGTGCTTGTGGGCGCACTAAGTAATCAGTTTTTACCCGGGTCCGGAGGCAATCATTTTGTCCGGGCGGTCGAACTTACAATGACGGAACTGGGAACCACTGCCGGGAAGATTGCCTGGGTGATTGCTTTGGCTGCGATTTTGGGGGTGGCATTAACTCTCAGCGGTGCTGCGGAGAAAATCGTGATCAAGTTTCTGGATGTCATGGGAGAAAAATATGCTGCGGGAGCCCTACTTATTAGTGGTTTCATTCTCAGTATCCCTGTTTTCTTCGATACAGTGTTTTTCCTGTTAGTCCCTATCGCATACTCAATGGGACGCCGGATGAAGAAAAACTACGTGCTTTATGTGCTCGCCGTATCCATAGGTGGAGCAATTACCCACACGCTGGTACCTCCCACTCCGGGACCATTGATCATTGCCGAGGAGCTCGGGCTCAATCTGGGCATCGTCATAGTCGTAGGACTCCTGGCAGGCATTCT
>JAUILM010000917.1 GCA_030432855.1 Bacteroidia bacterium | reverse complement strand
GGTGTGTAGGGTAATACGTCGCTCAATACCTGCTTTCCTTAGTGCCGCTTTTAGAACCTTATTGGCACTACTATGACTATACGGTCTTCCTCCCCAACCTTCGAAAAGGTAGTACTTGGGTTGGTAGGCCTGGTGATAACTCCTTAAGATCTCCAGCATCTTTGCTGACAAAGGTACTCTGCGATCCTTGGCTCCCTTACTGTTCCTAATATATATTAGCCCTTCTTCACTTCGAATGTCAAAAAGACGAATTTTCAGAGCTTCACCTATTCGCAGACCAGAACTATACAACAGCATCAGGAGAGCCTTATGCTTTAAATTTCCAACCGCTTTAAATATGGACATGACCTCTTCCTCAGATAGGACTTCAGGCAAATAATGTCCTCGCCTCGGACGCTCGATGTCCTCCAAATCTCCTATATCCAGATGGTGCACTTTGAGGTAGAGCTTGATAGCATTGATCCACTGGTTTTGGGTACTATAAGATCTTCCTTCCTCGATAAATTGCTTGTGATTGTAGTTGAGTATGATTTCCTCTGTGATGGCATTCCACGCTAGATGCGGATGATCAGCAAAAAAGCTGTGTATAAATGATATATACGTCTTGATGGTATTCGCACTGTACCGTTTCTGTTGCATCCAGTGCTTTACCACCTCGATTTGTCTCTTCACCTCCTGACGCAACGGGACTTGCTTCTTTTCTTTCCTTGGTTTGACGCTCCGTTCGGGTGATTGTCTCGTTACTTTGCGCTTAATCATACCAGGGACATCGGATGGTTTCTTCTGCGACTCCAACTGCAGCACTCCCTTGCAATGTGATTTAAATTGCTCCAGATAATCGGGTCGGTCGCTAATATAAAAGCATCGATGAGTCTGACTCCACCGCATGAAAGGGAGCCGCATGAGATGTGACTTGATTTCCTGATTAAAAGCAAATTGGAGCCTGATTTGAGGCGCACCGCGATGCTGAAACCTCGACAGATAGATGGTCTTGTCTGATGGTGTACTTGACATGAAGGATGGTTAGGATGAAATACAACCTTAAGTAACAAAGAATGTGTGTAAAAAGCAACCTCTCATGTGATAAGTTTGTAGTATATGACTGTGAGAAAAGAAGCTCACGTACTCTGCGGCTGTCGCTGCGGGTCCTGATCATCGGATGGAATGGTCTGGCGATAAAAGCCTGAACCCAGTAAAAAATGGCACCATTAATAGCACCCATTCAAAGAGAATCTAAAATGTCAGTGGCGAAGCAAAAACAATGTTTAGATCATGCACTACACACGCATTCAAGATTTCAAAGGCTAAATTCAATATTTTCATGATCATATAATCGTAAGCGACAATTGTGATGAGAAAGTTATTGCAATCGACGCTCCAAAAAAATTTCATCACCCTTACATATGACAGTTATGAATATTCCCATCCTTATTGCTAATATCCTCACACTTCTGGCATTCCTCGTGCACACCTTCGTGGGTGATCGCGAATTGAAACTGATCGAGCCGCGAGATCAACCGGATAGAAAATTTCAAAAACGTGAAAAATGGACCATGGCCCGCAGTGGGTGGCATTGGATCTCACTTGATTTGCTATTTGCAACCATCGGGCTGGGTATTATCAACTTTACGGATTATCTGGGGAGTGAAAACCTCTTACTATCAATCCTGGCACTATATTTTTTGGGGTATGGTTTTGCCTGGCTCACCGGTATTATTATTTCGAAGTCTTTTCCGGGAAACTTCATAAAGCTGGGACAATGGATACTGCTGTGGCTGATCAGTGGTTTAATTTATTGGGGCATTCAGTAGATACTGGAAAAAGTGTACCGGTTTCCTATACCAGAATGTACACACACCCACGGATAGTATCATCCTGATAGTAATTATGCGGATAAATCATTCCATAGAGGATATTCCATTGATTTCACTATTTTAACCACAACGGTTTTTTTTCGCAACGATCCAGGATTCAGAAAGTATGACCCACCCATATTCTTACTTATTTGGGCTGCTGAGCAGCTTATGTATGTTTAGCTGCTCCCCTACCGCTGATGATCCACCGTCCCGGCCCAATGTCCTATTTATCATGTCTGATGATCACACCACCCAGGCATTTGGAATCTACGGCAGTCGACTGGCCTCTCTGGACCCCACCCCTATCCTGGATCAGCTGGCCACAGATGGAATGATCTTCGACCATTGCTTTGTCAATAATTCGATTTGTGTACCCAGTCGGGCGGCCATCATCACCGGTCAGCATGCACAGACCAATGGTGTCATTGATTT
>JAUILM010000916.1 GCA_030432855.1 Bacteroidia bacterium | reverse complement strand
CATTAGCATTGTTCCTGACATGGTAGCCATACACTACATGCTTGCCATTATTCCCATCTTATTTATTGCTGCTATCACATTGACGAGCCAGGGAGAGGTCAGGGGAAATAATAAGTGGGCTGTGGGATTATCCATCGGTGTCGATATGATACTGGTCATATTGATACTTTATTGGCAAAGAGAAAGCGCTGGAAACTTTACCGCAGTATTGCCGTTCCTATTATTATGGTTACTTTTGAACATTTCAGCAAAGGGTAAAGCCTTGGTGAATAATCAACCTGAAAATATTATGAAAGCTGTGAAAATGGGAGTCATTTCATTGATCCCTATGGATGCAACGATTGCTGCCATATTTGGAGGTTGGACTCACGGAATACTAGTGCTAATATTACTGCCAGTTTCATTTTTCATGGCGAAAAGATTTGCGGTCACCTGATATGAGTGCATTAAGACAGTCATTTACAATAGATTATAATTACCCCATATATTTTACTTCTGATCTCTTCAAAGCTGACAATCGATTGTTGGTAGATTCAATTCGGAAGACGACAGATCAGGAAGTAGCTAAATTATCTTTCGTGATCGATAAAGGTGTCAGTGATCACCATCCTACACTCGTGAAGGAGATCGCGGCATATTGTCAAACTTTTCCCAGTCTCCAACTTGCTATCGCACCCTTAGTGTTGGAAGGGGGAGAATCTTGCAAAAACTCAATGGATCCACTCATGGAAGTCCTCAAAATGGTCCATGAGGGAGGGATCGACCGTCATGCATACGTCGTGGCCATTGGTGGTGGTGCCATACTGGATATGGTAGGCTTTGCAGCAACCATAGCGCACCGTAGTGTCCGTCATATACGCATTCCCACAACCGTGTTATCGCAAAATGATTCTGGAGTAGGAGTGAAGAACGGCATCAATTTCTTTGGAAAGAAAAACTTCCTGGGCACCTTTGCGGTGCCGGACATGGTCATTAATGATGTTCAATTTCTTACGACTTTGGAAGCCCGGGACTGGAGAGCTGGTATGTCAGAAGCTGTTAAAGTTGCTCTTCTGAAAGATCCTGAGTTCTACTCCTGGCTGGAAGATAATGCTGCGCAGCTGGCAAAGAGAGATCTGGATGCAATGGCTTATTTGATTCGTCGGTGTGCGGAGCTGCATGCAGAGCACATCAGCCATGGAGGTGATCCCTTCGAAAGCGGGTCCTCAAGACCACTGGATTTTGGACACTGGGCAGCGCACAAGCTCGAACAAATGACAAATTATGAGGTCCGACATGGTGAAGCGGTAGCAATAGGTATTGCCATGGATGTAATGTATTCGGCAGAGCTTGGGAATCTGGACGTGACATCAGCCGATCGAATTATTGAATGTTTTGAGGCACTGGGTTTTGACGTCTTCCATCCTGCTCTGCTAAACGAAGATGGTACTCAATTAAACACAGAACTTCTGGCTGGCCTTACAGAATTCAGAGAACATCTCGGAGGGCAACTCACGATTATACTTCTGAATGACATTGGAGACCCCTTCGAGGTTCATGAGATAGACACTTCAAAAGTAGAGTCCGCTGCCTTCAAATTAGCACAGAAAAATCAAATCCATGCAGGTTAGTTCAAATGCACATCTGACCTACTGTTCTAACATTCATCCGGGAGAAACCTGGGAAGCCACCTTCCAAAATTTAAAGAGATACACTACCAAAGTAAAAGAAAAAATAAGTGCGGAAAGTCCATTCGGCATTGGACTACGACTATCTGCACAGGCTGCCCAAACGCTATCAGAAGGTGATAATTTGATAGATTTCAGGGATTGGTTGGACGATCATGATATGTACGTTTTTACCATGAATGCCTTTCCATATGGAGGATTTCACCAGCAAGTGGTCAAAGATAAAGTACATGCTCCGGACTGGACGACATCAGATCGACTCAAGTATACAATCAATACCTCTGACCTCTTGAAGGACCTGATCCCCCTTGGACTAGAAGGAAGTATTTCAACCTCACCTCTTTCATACCGACATTGGCATGATTCTCCTGAAAAGTTGGAGGCTGCGAAGCAAACAGCACTAGGGCATCTCCTGACAATAGTTTCGCATCTTCAGCAAATAAAGGATACTACCGGGAAGCATCTCCATCTGGACATTGAACCGGAACCCGATGGTATCATCGAAAACTCTGATGAATTCATAGCTTATTTTAAGGATTATCTACTACGTCAGGGTGTCACGAAACTGGCTTCCCGAAAAGGACAATCGCCAGCGAAAGCGGAAGAAAGTATAAGGGACCACG
>JAUILM010000079.1 GCA_030432855.1 Bacteroidia bacterium | reverse complement strand
CCAGATTTTTACCTTCTCCATTCGATGAAAATTGCTGTCGTAAAAACCAATCCAGTTCGAGATTAATAAATGAAAAGCTGGTATTGCTTACCACCGGCACATCAAATAAATACTGATAATAAGGCTCTATTTTTATCAACCAGTCGGAGTGAGGTGCCCAAAGAACATTAAATACGGTATGATGGGCCTTAGTCAGTCGAAGTTCATTATTAATCAGACTTCCCTGATCATCCCGGATAAGATAATAGTGCAGCGGCTCCAGGCGGCTGTGAAGTCCATAAGCTAGTCCCATTTGAACTTTATCTGACCACCTCTTATTGATGCTGGCTCTGGGTTCCAGCACAACCTGTCCGCTAAGACTCTGTACCTGGGCATTAAGTCCTGCCACCATTTCCCAGGTAGGAGAAAGTGCCAGTGCAACGTTCGTAAAAACGGAGCCTGTGTTTAACGATCCACGTTCATCCACACTGGACACCAGGGTGCCTGGCGTATTGGGAGCATCTGCTACCAGGAGATCGTATTGCCATCGTTTATATCGTACCCCGAACTCTGCATTCGCTCTTTTTGAAAACCGGGTAGCCAGATAGCCGACACCTTCTATGGTAGTCAATGCATTGGTCAATTGATTATAGGGCTCTAAAACCCTGTCTGGATTCAATAACTCTGTGAATTGTCGAGTGGCATCCCGCGTGCTAGCCACTTTCAGATGCAGTGAGGTCTTGTTGCTCAATGATTTTAAATAGTTAGCGCCAAGAGCTCCCATGCCTTGCTTGATGTCAGCCTTTAGTCGATCCGTTTCATAGGGACGGTCCAACGCGTCATCAAAAAGAGGTTGACCCGATTTATCCAGCAAACCAAGTCCCCAAATTTCCAGTGTCCCCTTTTTCAAACTGGGAAACCTTAATTTGAAGGATAGGTCCTGATAGGCAATGCCCCGGGCTTCTTCAGGTAAAAGGGACTGGAGCAGGGCTAGCGTAGAATATCGATAGTTGAATATGTACGATGCACCCGAGCCCTGACCCAGGGGACCTTCCGATGACAAATCCACGCCCAGAGCTCCCACCTGAATATTGTGATGATGCGATTTGGTAGATCCTGCTCGTAAATTAAGGTCGAAGGCACCAGACAGGGCATTCTGATAGGTTGCCGGCATCGCACTTGTGATAAAATCCGCATTACCTGAAGAAAAACTACTAATGGCCGTTAGTCCGCCTCCCCCGAGCACTGACAGGTTAGCAAAATGATTTGGATTGGGTATTTCCATTCCTTCCAGATTCCATTGCAGATATTTTGGGGCATTCCCCCGTATTACGATGCCGTTATTCCCAATATTACTGCTGACACCGGCGAATGCACTGGCCAACCGTGCCGGATCATCAAATCCGCCGGCATAGCGAGAAGCCTCCTCCATACTCAAGGTCCTCGCACTTACGCGTGCCATGGAATTCTGTGCCCGCTTCTTGTCCATCTGAGGTTTGACCGTCACCTCATCCAGATCGAAGGCCGATTCTTCCAAACTCACTACCACATGGGGTTCCGTGGTGGATTCCACCAGGATTTCTGGCAACGACATAGTCTCATAACCCACATAGGAAATCATCAACTCATAGCGGCCCAGGGGTACCTCCTCAAATTGGAATGTACCCTGATCATCGGATACCGTACCATGATTAGATGCACCCAGAAGTTGGACATTAGCATATGCAATCGGCAGTCCGGAATGGAGGTCTACTACTTTTCCAGTGACCGACTGAACGATCTGTGCATCTGTAACTGTCGTAAATAAAGTGCTCACAATGAGCAATAACCCAAGTACTCGCATACGTAATAATTACATTCAGTATACAAATAGAGTCAATTCCGACTTTCAGGGGAATACTGATTAATCAGTATTTTTGAAATAATGAATGAATTAATCGACCTTCAGATCACGTACCAATCTCTGTTAAGTCAACTGCAATTTGACACTGGAGATCTTGATTATCAATGGTTTGAAACTCAGATTCCACTACTAGATCAATTGGCAGACTTAGATCATAGTGCGATCTCTATTTTCGATCTCTCGACCAAAAAGCACATCTATGCTTCAAATAGCTTCGCTACATTATTTAACATTGATTCTGATCATGCCCTGAGCACCGAAGAAATGGATGCAAGAATTCACCCTGAGGATAGACTACAATTATTGAAAATTGGAATAAAATCCTTTCAATTCTTTTTTGATATGGAAGGTGATGACTTAATGCATTACAAATTGATAAATGAATATAGACTTAGAGGCATAAACGATCAATATGTCCGTGTTGTAGAACAGCATAAGGCATTTGCAACTGCTAAAAATGACAAGTTGTGGTTGTCGCTAAGTATGGTGGACTTGTCGCCTAATCAAAACACGAATCTTTCGGTGCTGCATCAGGTCGTGAATGTCCGCACGGGTGAAAACTTTGCCTGGGAAGATGATGCGGATAGACCGCAGCTAACCGCAAGAGAAAGTCAGGTCCTGGGTCTTGTAAAAAGAGGTCTGCTCAGCAAAGAAATCAGCCATCATCTAAATATTAGCGTGCATACGGTCAATACGCACCGACAACGGATCCTTGACAAGATGTCTGCTAATAATGCGCAGGAAGCTATCCAGATCGCCAGTAGATTCGGAATGATATGATGTCCCATCAGGAAATTATAAATAAGACCGCCGCATTCGTACGACAAGAACTGGAGCAAGCTGAAGGTGGACATGACTGGTGGCATACGTATCGGGTCTGGCAAAACAGCAAACTTATTTCCAGGTCGGTAGGTAGCAATGGGGATAGCTTAATTATCGAATTGGGTGCCTTGCTTCATGATATAGCCGATTCGAAATTTCATGATGGCGATGAAAACATCGGACCAGAGAAAGCCAAGACCTTTTTAGAGTCTTTACATTTATCTCAGGACATCATTGATCATGTGGTCAATATTGTACGATACATATCCTTTAAGAATGACTGGGAAGAACGACCTTTTAATTCTCTCGAATTAGAAATTGTGCAGGATGCAGATCGTCTCGATGCCATAGGAGCAGTGGGTATTGCCAGAGCATTCAGTTTTGGAGGGCACAAGGGTAATCCACTGTATGATCCCGATATTGCTCCCCATACCGCGATGGATAAGGAAACCTATAAAAAAAGAAACGGTCCCACCATCAATCACTTCTACGAAAAGCTATTACTGCTTAAGGACCGAATGAATACACCAGAGGGGAAATCGATTGCGGAAGAACGACATCAATTTATGGAGACTTTTCTACAGCAGTTTTTTGCTGAGGTGGGGAAATAGGAGTTGGAAGTTTGGTGCTGGATGTGGGGTGTGTCTGTCTTGTCCTGAGAAAGTCTTGCTAAAAAAATACATTTCCGTCTAGTGTTCCTATTATAAGAAAATATGAGCCGTACCTACGGCACTCCATTTATCCTATATATTCCTACTGCGGATTAAAATCCGCATGTAATATTTTTCGTGCCGCTGGCACTTTGTGTTGGATGTGTGGTGCTGGGTGTGGGATGTGGGGTGTGGATGTGTGGATGTGTGGATGTGTACTTTAATCTTAAAAATAGAGTTATTCTCCTGAAATATTTTTCGTTCCAATTAGCAGCTCATCATCCCCTAGTTTGGTACCAGAATCACAGATTCTGACCAAACTTTCCCCTTCAGAAGGGGACTCTTATTGCCTAATTGTAAAAAAGCTGGATCGAAAAGTCAGGGACTTGATAGTTTAATAGGTACAAAAGCATCAGCCCGCAATGAATTTTGTATCTGGTTATAATCTCTCAGTAGGTCAACCTTATTTAGGCATGAACATTTACACAAAAAAAGCCGGACACCGGACACCGGATACCAGTTTAAACGGAGATGCAAATAATTATTTTACATTTGGTTTGTTTCGCTCGCGCTTACCCCCAGCCCCTGTTTATCGCTACGCTACTAAACCGGGGAGCCCGCCCGCATGAACTTTAGATCTTTTGCAAATGATTATAAAAAAGTCCCGGCACTGGCACCAAAATCAACGGAGACGCGAATATTTACTGCAAAGTCCCGGCACCCGGTACCTGGCACCTGGTACCAAATCATACGGAGCCGTAAATTCTTATTAAGAGCCTACTTCGTCACATCGCAGACTGCAGCAGTCTTCCAATTAGCAGCTCATCATCCCCTAGTTTGGTACCAGAATCACAGATTCTGACCAAACTTTCCCCTTCAAAAGGGGACTCATATGGCCTCGTAGTAAAATAGCTATAGCGAAAATTCAGGGACTTGATAATTTAATAGGTACAAAAGCTGGGTGTCAGCCTGCAATGAATTTTGTATCTGGTTATAATCTCTCAGCAGGTCAACCTTATTTAGGCATGGACACAAAAAAAACCAGACACCGGACACCAGATACCAGTCTAAACGGAGATGTAAATAATTATTTTACATTTGATTTGTTTTCGCTCACGCTTACCCCCGGCCCCTGTTTATCGCTACGCTTCTAAACCGGGGAGCCCGCCCGCATGAACTTTAGATCTTTTGCAAATAATTATTAAAAAAGTCCTGGCACTGGCATCAATTTACACGGAGACGCAAATAATAATAAAAAGTCCCGGCACCCGGTACCTGGCACCTGGTACCAAATCATACGGAGCCCTAAATACTTATTAAAAGCCTACTTCGTCACATCGCAGACTGCAGCAGTCTTCCAATTAGCAGCTCATCATCCCCTAGTTTGGTACCAGAATCACAGATTCTGACCAAACTTTCCCCTTCAGAAGGGGACTTTTATTGCCTAGTTATAAAAAGCTAAAGCGAAAATTCAGGGACTTGATAATTTAATAGGTACAAGAGCTGGGTGTCAGCCCGCAATGAGTTTTATATCTTTCGAAAATAATTATACCCTGGATCCCAGTACCATTTTTTACTAAGACGCAAATATTTGTAAAAAATCCGGATACCGCATACCGATTCAAACGGAGACGCAAATAATAATAAAAAATCCCGGCACCCGGTACCTGGCACATGGCACCAATTCACACGGAGACATGAATAATTTTAAAAAAAACCAGACACCGGACACCGATTCATACGGAGACGTAAATACCTATCAAAAGCCTACTTCGTAACCTCGTAGGCGGCAATCGTATTCCCAAAAAAGGTGGGAACAATTAGTAAATTTTGAGTGGGTACCGTCTCGATATCTGCCGCATTTATTTCATTTGCTTTGGTATCCAGAATTAATGATTTATTTCCATCCTGGTCTATGTGATAAACTTCACCATTCCAGCTGGATACATAAAAGGCATCGCCCATCTTTTCGATACCATCACCTCCGAATATGGAATCTGCGACTACTGTGCCACTTGATGCTCCCATATCATATTTTCTAAATTGGCCAGACTGAAAACCGACAACCATCATGGTACTGGCATCAAACCAGGCACCATTCAGACCTCCAATTTGTTCATCTACCAGATATACAGAAGTTGAATTTTCTTCCACCTTATGAATAGTATTATTATCCGTATCGGTCACATATACTGAATTGTCGGGTCCGATAGCCACATCATTGAGAAATGTTGCGCCTTCGATTGAAATACGATTAGTAATCTGTCCAGTGAGTACATCCGCCATGATCACCTCATCAATATCCGTAGCGTAGAGAGTGCTCCCGACCAAACCCAGCCCTTTAGGGGCATCCATACCTGTGATCCAACGTGGTTCGCCAATGATCTTACCTTGCTGATCGACCCGGGCAATGAATCCGTCCCCATCTTTTTCACCAGGAGGCACACCTCCAATACAGGATACGTAGTACACACCTCTTTCAGCATCGAACACAATAGATTCAGAAGTAGTGAGTAAAGTGTCAGTCTCCCATTTTTTGACTAGTGTGGGAACAGAAGATGTGGCAACATCCGAGTTACCTTCTTCGGTCACGGTATTGTCGGTCTTGTTACTGCTGCATGCGATGATCAACAGCAGTGCCATTGATAGTAAGAGGTTTTTCATATTAATTTTTTAAGGATTTAAGAAATAGAAATCAGCAATGCCAATTTCAAAACTTAATTCGGAAGTATGGCTAGTTTATTGTTCCACCTGGTGTGCCATTTTGTAGGCTTCCAGCACCACAAAACTTTTAGCAATCATATTGGGTACTTCCCAATCCGGTAAATCGCCTTCCTTCATATATTCCAGAAATTTTTCGGTCACCTGACTAAAATGTGCCTCATGACCTACTTTGTACTGATCTGGAATTTGAATTTTGTAGCCCGTTTTTTCCTTTTTGTAGGATAATCCACTGTAAGTTTCTTCCAGTGCAGTAAGTGCCTCAGTAAGAGCAACTGTCATATTTTCATCATCCACTACGGGCTCCACATAAAGTGTGGGCTTATACTTTTGCTCCTTACCCTGACGGATCACCAGGTTTGCCTTTGTGCCCCTCATGATGGAATAGTGGGTATCTCCACCCCCCTTGGGTGCTTCATAATCCCACCGTACGGAAACCTTGGCATGGACGCCATTCACCTTGAAATGAATCTTGCCATTTTGATATACCTGAAGAATGGAATCTTCATTTACATATTTATTGAGAAAAGAAGGATAGGCATCCAGCTGTGTCACCGTTTCAAATTGCTCTGGGGTGAGATCTGTCGACCACCTCTTTGCACCATATACATCGATATCTTCCTTGTAATCGATCGCCTTTCCGGGAAAACACTCCCAAAAAACCAGATCTACCAAATGCGTAGTCACATCGACCAATCCTTCTCCCTGCTGCTCCACATCAAAAAACCAGGCAGGTCGCTTCAAAGGGTTTCCACTTACATATTTGAAGTAGTGGTGCACACTCTCCTTTGTGATGGCAGGCTCATCTGGTGATCCCAGCTCCAGCTTTCCAAATACATCCGGCATTTGTGACAGCGCTTTTTGCAAGCCTGTGGTTACTTCAAACCTTTCGGTCATAATATCGTACAGCAGCAAATCATTTTCTTCAGCAGCCTGAAAGGACTCTAACAACATTTGAAACCGGTCAGGATGGATGACCATTGGTTTATCGGCCAGAACATTGATGCCGGCATGTACTGCCTGATGAATATATTCCGTCTTTCGACCATTATTTCCGGAAACTACCATCACATTTCCCGGCTTTTTTCGAAGCATCTTTTCGAAAAAATCAGGTCTCAGATAGAGTTTTTCATTCCAGTTGGTGGGATTCTCCGGTCGGGTATTGTACGCTTCGATGGATTGAAGATAATTGTCCACATCGGGTCCATTTGGGGCAAAAACATGCACCGTCGTATCAACATCTGCATACATATTCTTTTGCACGAGGGCGGCATGAAAATGACCTGGATCGACCGTCATTAAGGTGACGAGCGGAGCAACTTCCTCTTGCATCTCTTCTTTTTTTTCTGCACACCCCATTGTGAACAAGAGCAACAACAGTGTTGATGCAAATTGAATCGCTTGATACTTAATGATGTACATATGAAGCTTTTTTCGGTTAACTACTTAACCCTGGATCCCTCAATCTAGTTAAGTCCGAATTGTGATTTGAAATGTCAATGGATACAACAATCCTACACGTTCCGTCGATCAAACATACCAAATTTTTCTCGCATTCCCTGCATCATGAAGGTGTCACAAGATCACTCAGAACCTGTAAGGCTGGCCATTACTACCCATTGTTTCCTGCGTTCTCTTATCTTGCCGGACAATTATTTTTAACCGATCCGAGGAGTCTCACAGGCATAGCATCGATAACGACCTTTCATGCAATCTAATCTAAGTATGCGCAGGGCCAGAGCGGCCATTAATGTTGTGTTTTTTATCAATGGATTTCTGTTTGCAAACTACATTGCGCGGATACCCGATATTCAATCACATTTCGATCTGGATTATCAGCAAGTTGGATTTGTACTGCTCTCGTCAGCTATAGCTTCCCTGATTGCGATGCCCTTCACCGGAGGTTTAATTGCCAGATATGGCAGTCGATTGATATGTATTCTTGCTGTTGTAACCTATAGTTTGTCGGTTGCATTTTTCATGCTCGCTCCCAATTTTGGGGTATTGCTGTTGGTCTTTTTCGTTATTGGCGCATCTGGGGGTATACTGGATGTCTCCATGAATGCGCAGGCAATCATTGTAGAGCGGGCTCTATCCAAACCCATCATGGCATCTTTTCATGGAGCCTTTAGTTTGGGTATGTTTATCGGTAGTATGACGGCTGGTCTATTTATAGGATTAAAACATCCCTTGATCGTACATTTAATTTGTATGGCAATTTGTTCCTGGCTGCTACTACTGTATTTCTATCGCTTCCTGGTACAGGATCGTCCCAAGCAAGGACAGCCATCCTCTTCAAAGCTTTTCAACCTACCCGCACGCCCCCTGATGATCATTGGCATTATCGGCTTTTGTGGAATGCTCGGGGAAGGGGCTATGGCCGAATGGAGTACCAATTATATGCGTGAGGTGATTCACGCCTCAGACCTGCTGTCCCCGGTAGGCCTATCGGCTTTTTCACTCGCCATGCTGGCTGGCAGGCTGGTCGGGGATAGGGCCAGACACATCTATGGTGACAGATTCTTAGTGATTGTTTGCAGCCTATTAGCCATTATTGGCCTGGTGATCGTGCTTACCATACTTCATCCTATCGCCAGTATTTTCGGATTCTTATGCATAGGGGCGGGATTATCCGTCATCGTGCCCATCACCTACAGTCAGGCTGGCAACATCAAGGGTATTGATCCGGGTACGGGTATCAGCATGGTCACCACGATAGGATATGCCGGTTTCATCATTGGACCTCCTGTGCTGGGTTTTCTGGCAGATTGGCAAGGTTTACGAATCGCCTACACCTTTGTACTGTTCCTCTTCTTAATCATGCTATTCCTCAGTTACCGTCGACGATCTCCGATTTAGAAACTCATGGAAAAGTCAGCATGAAAGGCTTATGTGGACAAGCCTTAACAACCCCTTCCTATGTATGCTCGGCCACTGCTTTTTGTATGAAAGTACCCCAGGATAAATTCGTCTTACCGGCTTTATGAGTCTGCGCTCGCTCTATGGCCATCTGCGCTGCGTGCTCTACTATCCACTCAAAGTTGTCGGGGCCAATGGATGTAAGCTCTGCATCAGGGGCAGGATTGCAGAAGTCTATGGCATAGGGTACCCCATCTTTCACAGCAAACTCCACAGTATTGAAGTCATAGCCAAGGGCATTATTGATCTTAAGCACCATTTTCTCCACTTTCTTGATCAATCCTTTGGGATAATCGAGTGGTTCCTGCAAATAGCGCAAATGATGTGGATTTCGTGGCTCATAGGGCATTACATGCACATACTTTCTTCCCAGAGCATAACAACGGAAGTAAAACTCGAAGTCAATATTTTCCTGAAGCATCATCACCAGTTGACCTGTTTCAGCATAGGCACTAAACAGTTCCTCAAAGTTGTGCACCTTGTATACACTCTTCCACCCTCCACCGGAATGTGGCTTCATATAAAGGGGAAAACCACCCAGATATTCAACCATGTTTTCCCACTCCAAAGGGTACTTGAGGTTACGAAATGAGTTGGCATCTGTATCCGTTGGCATATCCTTAGAGGGCAGTAATACCGTCTTGGGAACCGGCACCTTTATTTTTTCAGCAAGCACATTATTGAAGAATTTTTCATCTGCACTCCACCAGAAAGGGTTATTTATAACAGCTGTACCACATGCAGCTGCATTTTTAAGGTATGCACGGTAAAAAGGCACATCCTGAGATATTCTGTCAATGAGAACTGCATATCCACTTGAACGGGCCTGCATCACTTCCTCCACATGTGCTAGTTCTGCCTTGACACCCTTCACCTTTTTGGCGTTAACCCTCTCTACGAATGCCGGTGGAAATGACTGCTCCTGTCCATGTAATATGCCAATCTTCTTCATCAAAATGTATTTTGTTGGTGTAAAGATACAAAGATGCTTGCAGGCTTAAGAGATTTCCTATCATCACACTCTTTGAAAACATTAACATTCGAAATTTGACTCTTGTCCTGAGTTAAAATATATTAGGAAAAATTATCCTATGAAACATCTACACCTCTTCGTCTGGCTATGCCTTTGCCTATTTTGTTCCTCCGTCCTTCGGGCACAAATGTTCGGTGGTACTAATGCTAAATGGATCTATGAAATATCCAATGTATCTACTACCGGATATTATGAGACCGATCTTATCGGCACCACCGTACTAAATAATCAGGCCGTACAAACGTATCGGACCACAGTACACGAATATTCATTGGTGACTCGTGACACCACCATTTACCAAAGACCCAATGAGTTTATGTATGAGGAAAATGGTGTCCTGTACTATTACAACCCAACCAAAGTAGACTTCGACACCTTGATTTGGTTTGATGGTGTAGCAGGCGATGTTTGGGAAATTGAATCACCGCTTGATTCGTCTGAGGTATTTACCACGGAGATAATTGACACGGGTAGCCTGGTCATAAACTCTAATCCGCTGCGATTTTTGGCGGTGCAATATAATGGCGGAATTTCGGATACACTTATTGAGGACATCGGTTCTATTTCATCTTCGATAAAACCATGGGAAAAACTTATTTCTGAAGCACCGGTTTTTCGATGTTATAGTGATGACAATTTGGGATTGTACCAAAAAGATACGTCGACTGATTGCTTCGAAATATTTACACCGGAAGTGGAAAAACTTTTCGGAGGACCTAATGCACAGTGGACATTTAGTCAATTTAGTATGAATTCTGGAGGATTTACAGTGGTTTCATTGGCAGGCGATACCATTATTGGTGGAAAGAATTGCCAAATCTACAGCAAGATAAACACTAAATATATCTACACGGGAGGGGATATTCTCACAGAAGAATTATCGCCTGACTTCATGTATGAGGAAAATGAAGTGCTCTACATTTATAATAAAGATCTATTGGAGTTTGACACCCTACTTTGGTTTGGCGGAAATATTGGTGATACATGGGAAATCATTTCACCCTTTGAATATCTAGATACTAATTCTTTTGAAATTACTGATACCGGAAAAATCACAATAAATGATGTTGAATTAGACTTTTACGAAGTCCGAATCGGTAGTCGACTGTTCGCAGGTGAATTTTACACAGATACGATCATTGAAGGTATCGGCACCTATCATAACTTTTACAAACCCTGGCAAATATTTATAACCGCTGTCGATGGTCCTCATGAAGGATACTCTTTCAGATGTTATTCAGATGACAATTTGGGCTTGTATAAAAAGGATCCTACCATTGCATGTGGTTTTTTTGGCGCTCCTTCACCAACTTTCGGAGGACCCAATGCCAGGTGGACGTACGATCGGTTTGGATTCTCAAAGAGAGGATATACAGAAATATCGGTAACGGGTGATACCGTAATTAATGGAAAAAACTGCCAGATTTATTCGAAAATAAATACGGAGAAAAATTGCTCTCTAAATGTAGTTCAAATAAATGAACTGCCCCCTGACTATATGTATGAGGAAGATGATGTACTTTATCTTTACAATCCCGATTTAGAGATATTTGATACACTTCTATGGTTTGGTGCCTCATTAATTGATTCGTGGGAGATAATTTCTCCTGATGATGAGTCTTTCGACACCTTACTTTATAGGGTGACAGACACAGGTCAATTAGTGATAAATGACATTATTCATCCTTTCCTGGAAGTTGAAATTTCCAGTGCCATATTTCGGGACAATTTTACCTATCGTGACACGATTGTTCCCGGTATTGGTACGCTCATTCACTTTTATAAGCCCTGGCAAATATTTGCCACACAAGTAGATGGCAATCATGATGGCTATTCCTTTCGTTGCTACGAAGATGATCAAATCGGATTTTTTCAAAAAGATCCGGATATACCATGTGATTTTATTCACGACTCCGCACCTTATGGAGGGCCGGGAGCCATCTGGACATACAATAGGAACCTCGGCCAAATTCAGGGATATTTAGAAGTGACAAATATCGGAGATACCACCATCAATGATTTTCATTTACATATTCTGCAAAAAACGGTGGTAATGCAGTTAGATCAAAATCGACAATATGACACCCTTGCCCCTACCTACATTCATATCGACCATGAAGCTAGTGACGTTATATATTTCTTCGATACCAGTGACCAAAGTGTAGACACCCTGATTTGGTATGGTGCTGGTGTGGGCGACTCATGGGAGATTGGAGGTCCCCAAAACATTGTAAACCGATATGAGGTGATAGGCACCGGTGAAATCGATATTGAAGGCTACACAAGAACCTATCAGGTGGTAAATATTTATACAAATGATGTACTTTCCTACCAGGACACAATCGTATATGGGATAGG
>JAUILM010000078.1 GCA_030432855.1 Bacteroidia bacterium | reverse complement strand
AATGGTCGAGCATACCTCTCACGATGCCGCTGGCCCGTTCACCATGGTGATGAATTTTTTGAAGGTTTTGGGCAAGTTCAGGTAGGAGTTCGTACACAGTTGTTAAATCATTTGATTTTAATTCCTCTTCAATTTCATCTACTAACTCAGCACTCACTTCCGAAAAATTATTGACGAAGTTTAAAGGGTTCTGAATTTCATGGGCAATACCGGCAGTTAGTTCTCCCAGAGAAGCCATTTTCTCGGCATGTATGAGTTGGGATTGAGTGGATTTGAGGTTTATTAGTGAGGCCTCCAATGCTTGTTTTGATCTCGTGATTTCTTGTTGCTTCTTTCGCATTTTGATGTGACTACGGTACATGCCTATCATTGAAATAATTAACAGGCCGGCCAATGAGAAGTAAAGAAAAATCAACTTGCGTTGTTGGCTCAATTTTGATTTTTGCGAATCAATGGTCTCATCTTTTTTGTTTGTTTCATATTTGATTTGACCTTCAGATTCTAAGCGATCAATGATGCTGTATAAATAGTTTTCCCGTTCTTCCGCAAATAATTTATTGTAGTGAAAGGCCATGGAAAAACTATCCATACCTGCATAGATATCTGAAATATGCATATAGTTTTCCCAAAGGTTTCGAGTATTACCAGACTCCTTGATGAGGTCAATCGCCTGTAGCTGATAGGGGAGGGCTTCTCTGAATTGTTCTTTCAACAAGTATATATGTCCAATATTGCCCAAAGCTGGAATTTCATATCGGGATAATTCTAAATTCTTGGCTCGCTGATATACCTCTTTGTAGTCATTCAGCGCTTCATCGTATCGCTTCATATACTTGAAAATATTACCCCTGCCGTTGACGGATGCCAAATAGGGGAGGCCCGATTCACCAAGTTCGATACAAATTTGCAGGCTCCGATTGATATCTTTCAATGCCTGATCTAATTGGCCATCAACAAATAGGAGACTGGAAGCTTTGTAGCGCAATGACTTGGCTAATTCAGGTAAAGCTTTAATGTCTTGTTGAATTTGAATGGCTAGGTCACAATATTCGGCGCTCTCGCGATATTTGTCTTCGTAATAAAGAAGATCACACATTTGGGTATAGCAGATAGATATTCCTTTTTGATCATCGAGATCCTCGTATATCTGCAAGGCTGCCAGTACATTTTCTTGTGCTTCGGCATAGTTCGTTTGATCTGATAGCACATCCTTCAATTGTAAATGTACAAGGGCCTTGGATTGAAGATCTCCGGAGCCTTCATGCACTTCCAATATTCTTTGCAAATAGAAGGTGGCCGAATCTACATGTCCATAGTGATTGTGAAATGCTCCAAGATGTTGGAGGGCCTCAATTTTCTGGTTGACCAAATCATGCTGTTTACTCAAGTGCAGTGCCTGTAGGGCTTGTCGGAGCACCCCAACGCTGTCTAGACTGGATTCCAATTGTGACCCTACTTGTTGGTTCAATGAATCAACCAGCTTCTCAGCCACTGTTTGCGAGAGCGCAGCATCAGTAAGCCAGATAAAAACAAATGCAGTCATCCAGGATAATCGCATAGAAGAGCTTGTTTCATGAGCATTTGGTAAATTATCTAATTCCAGTGAGAAATTGGAATTCAGGACTGCCGATCATACGTATTATCTTAGCAAGAATGTATGTCAGGCGAGCTAAACAACATGAAAAAATTGACCCATTTTAGGTGTAAAATTCCAAATTATCACTCTTGAATATTTGCGGTTGGAAGTTGGATTTCAAAAGTTGTCCCCTTTCCCAATCCACTATTTACGGCCAACTTGCCCCCATGCGCTTTTACAATGTCATAGGCCAGACTCAGACCCAGCCCCGTTCCTTCCCCTGTGGGCTTTGTCGTAAAAAAGGGTTGAAATATCTTATCCTTAATCTCATCAGGTATGCCAGGGCCATTATCGGAGACGCTTATCTCAATGCCATCTTCAAGTTTTCTAGTGGATACAATTACTTCTGCCTGATAACCACCGTCCTGCTTCGCCAAGGCTTTGGAGGACACGGCCTGAAAAGCATTATTGATCAAATTGAGAAGTACCCTCCCCCATTCCTGCGGTACCACTGCTATATTTGGTAATTCCGGATCTAGATCGGTCTCAAAGGATGCATTGAAGTTTTTATCTCGGGCTCTCAAACCGTGATAAGCCAACCTAAGATATTCGTCGCACAGTGCATTGATATCGGTCGCAATTTTCTCTCCCCGATTTATTCTGGAGTGGTCCAACATACCCTTGACAATGCTGCTTGCTCGATTTCCGTGGTGGGATATTTTATTGATATTCTTCTTTAAGTCAAATAAGATCGATTTAGATTCAATTATATCGCCTTTTTCCAATTCTTCTCCAACTTCGTCTACCAATTCTGCACTAACCTCCGAAAAATTATTAACGAAATTAAGTGGGTTTTGAATTTCATGAGCAATGCCAGCGGTGAGCTCACCTAGGGAAGCCATTTTCTCGGACTGTATGAGCCTAGCTTGGGTGGATTGGAGTTTGCCAAGTGCTTGCTCTGTTTGGTTCTTTTGCCGGCTGATTTCGGACTTCTGTTTTTCAAGTTCTATGTTTACCTTTTGTTTGTTCCGATTTATTCTACTGAGGAGAAATACGATCAGCAGAGCAGCTAGAAGACCTGTAGATACGCTGAATAACCACCATTTTTGATTTTGATTGGCTTGCTCTTGAAGGGTATTCACCAGCTCAAGCTCAGCCCTTTTTACACTGGCCTGTTCAACGATGTTTTGAATCTCTAGATTGGAGGCTCGATTAGCTACTAATTCTTGATCACTTTTTGTGGCTATTTCCGCATAGATCTTAAGAAAATTGAAAGCCTGCTGATCTAGGCCCAAATTTTCATAATTCTCATAGAGCAAGAGGCAGGCTTTTTTCAGGATTGGCTCCCGATATCCACCATCTAGAGATTGTTCATAGGCAGCTCTAGCATAGAGATTGCTTTCTTCGTATCGATCTAATTGATTGAGGCAGTTAGCTATGTATGAGTCGAGGTATAGACTAAATGTTGGTTCACCTCTTTTAACATTCGACAATTCTCCCAGCTCATAGAAGATTTCCAAGGCCTGATCATATTCCCCCTTGGCCATGAGGAGCTGTCCTCTTGCATCTAGAATATCACGATCGGTGACATTAAGTGAGTCGGCTATGTCGATGAACTTTTGAGCTCGCACCAGATCGCTGACATCGATCAATCGGTATGCGTGGAAGATGTAGAGATAGGAGTAAGGATCGGTGTCTGTGATATTCTCATCTTCTCTCAAACGAATACATTTCTCCAAATATTCAACTGATTTGGTGTTCATTTCAAGAAAATGGAAGGATGCACCTACCGTCCAGTAGATAGTTGATAGAAAGTACTTTTCTGCGAGGGACTCCAGCAGTGGAATACTTTTTAGGGCATAGAAATTGGTTAACTCCACCTGTCCCGAAACTTCCCAATGATAATTTGATAAGATATGATATAAGATCGCTTTTTCACGGCCGCTCACATGTGCCTCCGCAACCTGGGTCATTTCCAGTTCAATGGGACGAATGTCTTTTTCCTCTCCCTGCCACTTGAGGATTTTAATCTTCAGTTTCAAAGCCTGAATTCTATGGATGGGATCCTGGAGATCACTGAATAATTGCTGCGCGCTTTCAACATATTTATATGCCTGCGGCAGATCTTGATTCTGAAAATATTTGTTTGCGAGTACAAGCGATATATGTGCTGTTACACCGACCTCTTCTATGTCCTTAAAAGTGTTCAAAGTTGCAATAAGAGAGTGGATTATTTCATCACCAGTTTTCCCACTAGAATTTATGATGTTTTGTGCCAAGGGCTCTTTACGCTTGAGATCATCAAAATGCCATCGGGTCAGAACATGATTTGGTCGTAGTCCACCCTTCTCATCATGTAGAATAGAGAGCGTTCTTAGATAAAGACCATCTCCTACAGGATACTCATGTTCAGCTGCGAGGCTTCGAGCTTGGAGAGCCAAGCGGATGCCCTTTTCATATTCATGGTTTTTAATGTGCACCCACGATAACAGAAATTTGTCGAGCAAGTAATTGGAATCAATCTTAGCATACGTATCTATTTTGCTTTCTAAGCTGTCGACAAGTTTAGCGTAGTCAGATGAAGCCTTCTGGGCATAGCTTTGTATGCACAGTAGCAGCATTAGCATTGTGATTAAAATTCGTTTAGTTTCGTCCATATCTATCCTTGTAAGCACCTCGATCATAGCAATAGTCTCCTTGCCTAACCGCATCAGAGATTTGTACGGATCTATAGATTCTTCCAGTCAGGAATATCCAGCCATCCTCGTGTACTTCATCAGCGGTCATCCTGATACTCTGTGTCATCTTTTAAGTGCTATAATCCTTTATTCGATAATGGGTATTTCAATAGCGAGTTTACTCCCAACTCCTTCCTCACTCTCCACCTTCAACCTACCCCCATGCCCCTTAGTCACAATGTCATAACTCAAACTCAATCCTAAGCCCGTTCCCTGTCCAGCGGGCTTGGTGGTGAAAAAGGGTTGGAAAATTTTGTCTTGAATTTCTTCTGCGATACCAGGGCCGTTGTCAGAGATGGTGATCTTTAGCCAACGCTCACCCCCGACCCCTGTTTCATTCTCCGCTTTGCTGCGGCCGAAACCGGGGAGTCCACTCATAAGTTCTGTTTTTATTGTAACGAGAGGTTGATATTTTTCAGCTTCAGCATTTGCCTCGCTTTGACTTGGCTCAGTGGTGATATTTACCAGACCGATAGCATGTTTATTTGTTGATTCGTTTATTTGTTTATCCTTCATCAACTCATCTGTTTTCTTTGTAATCTCATCCTTAGCCTGACATGCTTGAAATGCATTGTTCACCAAATTAAGAATAACCCTGCCAATATCCTGAGGAACAATATTTATTGGGGGAAGGTCCTTTTGAAATTCAGCTTCATATTTGACATTAAATGACTTATCCTGCGCCCGCATACCGTGGTATGCCAAGCGGACATATTCGTCACATAATTTATTGATATCAGTGGGGGCTTTTACGTCAGAGGTTGTGTGAGAATGATCCAACATACCTTTGACGATGCTGCTTGCTCGCTGACCGTGGTGATTTATTTTTTCTAAATTTTGGTTTAGATCATCGAGTATTTCTTCTGTTTCTTTTAATTCGCCATTTTTCAATTCTTGTTTTGCATCACGGATTAGTTCTGTACTCACCTCAGAAAAGTTATTAACGAAATTGAGTGGATTCTGAATTTCGTGCGCAATGCCAGCCGTTAGTTCACCTAGCGATGCCATTTTCTCAGCATGGATGAGCCGAGCCTGAGTGGACTGGAGTTGATCGTAGGCTTTTTCAACCTCTACTTTTTGGGTTTTCAATAAGGCATTAGCTTTTGCCTTGATTCTGTTATTTCGCCATAGGAATATTCCGAATAGAGATAAGAAAAGAGACAATCCGATCAAAAATAAGGTGCGCCGCCGCTGTTCATACTCACTTTCTGCTTCGGCTAGATCTCGTTTGCGCGTTTGTTCAGCCAGGAAGAATCCATTTGCCTGATTCAATTTTTCACGACTATAGAGGCTGTCTCTTGCTTCATATCCTATCTGAAGATATTTCAGGTATTCCTCTAAATCATTGTTTTCATAAATATTCGCCAGGATTTCACTGGCACTTCTGACTACCTTGTAAAATCGATTTTCTGAGGCCAATTTCAGGGCTTTAATCGCATAGACTGTGGCAGAATCCGATTGCCCTAGATGCCGAAAGGCGGCAGCCCTGGCTACGTAATTATCTGCCACATCAATGTTGAAAACATACACGGTTGCTTTGGTTTCCAAGACCTTGAGAGCTTCCTCATATCTTCCCAACTTCACATAGATGTCTCCCAGGTTGGCAGATGAGGCGGACCAAACGGTTCCCGCTTCTGCAAAGCATAATTCTGCATGGCGCAGTGCAGAGTCGAGTTGATTGGCACCTTTGTAAACCATTGCCAGATCGTGACTCATTCTGACCACACTTTGTTTACTTCTCTGAGGGGCATAATCGGCTGCTCTTTTCAGGTAATTTAAACCCAGGTCAAATTCACCTAGCTCGCCAAGTGTTCTTCCGAGAGTAATTAATGGGGTGAAAGTGGCCAATGTATCTCCAAGTTCTTCAAACAGATTGATTGCGTCAAATGCATGAAACATGGCCTGTGGGTAATCTCCTTTCGTGAGATAGGCGTCCGCAATCATTGAATTAGACCTACCCTGACTTCGAAGGTCCTCAATTCTTATACCTAGTTCCAACAATTCCTTACCCAGACTGATCCCAGAGTCAGGTTTGTTAAATGCCAGATCACCGTATTTTTCACGAATTGTGCTCAGGATGTAAGCACTGTCTAATTTTAACTCCTGTGCTTGGATAGACAATAGAATGCAGCCATTGAAGGAAAGGAGTGCAATTAGTTTCCTAATTGGTCTGATTTTCAATTTGCTACTGAGAAATGATATAAAATATTTCATTAGATGGTAATTGGGATTTTTATGATAAAGGTTGTACCATAGTCACTTTGAGAATCGACCAAAAGCTGACCCCCATGCGCTTTTACAATGTCATAGGCCAGACTCAGACCCAGCCCCGTTCCTTCCCCTGTGGGCTTTGTCGTAAAAAAGGGTTGAAATATTTTGTCTTTTATTTCTTCAGGTATGCCCGGTCCATTGTCAATCACCTGAATTTCGACTGACTCTCCCAAGTGTCTGGTTTTTACCAATAGCTCTGGTTTATAGTCCAAATTGTCTTTCTTTGACTTTTCCAGGGTGGCCTGAAATCCATTATTTATTAAATTGAGTAAGACCCGGCCGATGTCCTGCGATGCGACCATGATTTTTGGCAAGTCGGGATCAGCCTCCAATCTGAAATTGGCCTGAAAAGATTTATTTTTTGCGCGCAATCCATGATAGGCTAATCGCAGGTATTCATCACAAAGCTGATTTATATCTGTAAGAGACTTCTCATCAGATTTGGCCCTTGAATGATCGAGCATGCCTCTCACGATGCCACTGGCCCGTTCACCATGGTGATGGATCTTTTGTAAATTTTGTATGAGCTCACCCAGAATTTCTTTTGCTGCAACCGGATCATCATTTTGTAATTCCTCTTCAATCTCTTCAATAAGCTCAACCCCGATTTCAGAAAAGTTATTGACAAAATTTAAAGGGTTTTGAATTTCGTGTGCTATGCCCGCAGTAAGTTCTCCCAGAGAGGCCATTTTCTCGGCATGTATTAGTTGCTGTTGAGCACCTCTCAGGTTCTGCAGAGCTTGATCTACTTGTGCTTTGGCGATTTCTAATTTATTGAAATCTTCAAATCGGGCATAGGCCGTTGAAAATGCATTGGATACCCCCTGCAGCAAATCAATTTGTTCACTGTCAAGCGGAGTGGTATTACCTACATATAGCATGCCCTGGATAAAGGGAAGAAAATGTAAATGAAATCCCTGTTGGGGCAACGTTTCCAGATAGTCCTTAGGATCAGAAAAAATACCATTGTCTACCAGTACATTCGAAAATGCGATCATGGACTCTTGGCCCCAATAGTCGAGAAACATTTCCTTTCGACGCCAATGGTTCAATATCTGCGAAATCGTTCCCGGTGTCTCATAAGGTAGTACGAAGCTGGCAATAGCTTCACCTTTTGGTGTGGAAAGATAATTGTGAATCACGCTCTCCGATTCATCCATTATAAATACGCCGCAGCGAATAAAGGGGATCTTTAGCGTGCTAAGTTCTCTCCATATAAGGGGAATAATTTGATCCAGATCACTGGCAGTACGCATGGAAGCGGTCTCGGCCCGTATCCGATCCAGAGAGGCCTGCTTCACCGCCTCTTTTTCCCGTAGTTCGGCATTTTGAAGGTCGAGAAAGCGCGTATACGTATGCTCAAAGACGGTCGAGAGACGCTCCAGTATTTGTAAGACATCGTGAGGAAGAGGGGCATCAGAAAAGGCGTAGAGCAGTCCATGCTCGAAGACAAAACTATTGTGATGGATTTCTTGTGGGAGATTGTTTACCTCAAATTTGGTAGGATAATTTGCTGAATTATTAATGACCTGGTAGTAATTAATCATGTCTTCACCTTTTAGCACGTAGGAAAACAGGGATTCCTGTGCTTTCCAGCTGTTGCGTGCGCCCGTAAGTAGGGGGTGCTCTGCCATATCGATTTGACCGGCACTAAGTATGGCTTTCGAGTCAATATTGGATGATGCAGTCCACAAATCCATGCTGGTATCATCATGGTTAAGAATACCTATACCACACCGAACCTTTTCACTGATACCCAAATCTACAAGCGACTCAAAGAGTGAGGTAACACTACTGCCAATGTCATGACTACTTTGCATCGCCATCGTCTGTGAACGGACACGTTCCAAGGCGGCTTCTACCTGCGATTCCCTTGCTTGCTCTTCTGCTTTTTTTAAATCGAGAAAACGTGTATAACTCTGCTCAAAAACTTTGGCAAATCTTTTGAAAACTTCTTGAGATTCAGGGACTGCTTTATAGGTGATGAAAATCAAATATCCATATTTGAAGAAAGCTACATGATCTATTTGAGATTGTGGAAAAGGTATCCCTTCACGCTGCATTTGTAGGAGCTGGTCACCTACACCGGGTAGTGAGCACAGATATTCATAATGTGCAGGACATTCATCTTCTCCAATTTCATTTACCAATAGGGTCTCTCCACTTTGACCGACTTGAAAATATTTGAGGAATATACCTTCCCGTGGAGTTCTGTACTTGGGAAATGTGCCAATGCCATTGCTGCCCCACTCCAATGATCCCTTTGGATCGTCATCGTAAATATTAAAAGCGCAAAACCAGGTTTCTATACCCAATGCCTGTACTTGTTTGACCAATTCGAGGGAAAGATCCGCCAGTTCTTCACTCCTATGCATCGCCAGACTCTTTGCTCGCACCCTTTCCAATGCAGCTTCTATCTGTGCTTCACGGGCTTGCGCTTCTGCTTTTACCAAATCCAGATAGCGTCGATACGTTTGGGCAAAAACCGAGGTAAACCGCTGGATAATATGAATCAAGTCGGAGTTAAGTGCACTCAGGGTAAAGGCATAGAAAAATCCATGCTCAAACACAAAACCATAATGAAATTGTTTCTCGGGCAAATTTTCAATTTCCACGTGGAGTGGATAGTCAGGAGCATTGTTCAGCATCTGATAGTAATTGAGCAGATCCTCTCCCTCCAACACATATTGATGTAGCGACTTCTGTGCTTTCCATGTCTTGCGTGCACTTTTCAACAAGGGATGCCAGGTCATATCGATATGGCCGATATGCATTTTAATTTTCTGACCCTCTTTAGATGCTGTCCAAAGCTCATTATTTTGAGTCTCGTGGTTGAGGATGCCAATACCAAAGCGGGTGTCTTCATCTACCCCTAGCGCCGTGATTTCATCGAACATTTTAACGATGCACTTCCCCACATCATCACTGCTGTGCATGGCCATAGTCTGCGCCCGTACTCTTTCTAAAGCAGTTTCTATCTGTGCTTCTTTTGCTTGCGATTCGGCTTTTTGAAGGTCGAGAAATCTCGTATACGTCTGCTCTAGTACCTTTGAAAAGCGCTGGAGAATCGCCTCCTTGGCCGGATTTAATTTGGATGTGTTGCTGACCGTCTCTATGAATCCATATCGCATGTAGGCTCTGCAAAGCACTATTTTCTTATGGCTTTTCATGAAGTCAATGACTTCTTTTGGAGCATCTTTAATGGGTGTGTTCTCGAAAATATATTCGTCAAATTGTTTCTTGTCCTCTGCTTCAAATTCGATCACACTATAACCCTCTTTCTTTAGCAGAGTTTCTTTAATGTTTTTTCTGAAGTATGGGTCATCAGGAAATTGCATTTTGAAACTCTGAGGTAGTAAAGATTGAGCACTTGCCGATTGCCACGATTCAGCTTCCTCTTTGCGCTCATCTATAATTGTCAGAGAACATTGTTGAATGTCAAAATCCAATAAATTCAATTGAGTAAAAAGAATGCCGACGGTTTCACGAAATTCATCTGAAGCATGCATGGCCATGGTGCGTGAGCGTACTCGTTCCAGTGCGGCTTCTATCTGTGCTTCCTTAGCTTGTGCTTCCGCTTTTTGCAGGTCGAGAAAGCGGATGTAGGACATGCCAAAAGCTTGCGTCATCCTTTTTAAGACTTTCAGTGTCGTGTCCGATAGGGGAGAGATGCTACTAAAGATAGTATGTGAAAGTTCATGAAATTGGACAGAATGGATATAACTCTTTGATATCCCTAGCTTCTCCAGCTGTAACCCTCTTTCTTCACTGATTTCTCTTTTGACATATTCGATCCATGCCTTTAAATTATCACCTTCGCAAGCCTTGGTGAACTCCTTTTCACCTTGTTGCAGACGGCGAAAAGATTCTTTAGCAAACCAAAAATCCTTAATAAACAATTCATGGGTGATACCTACTTCATGTTGGTTAGCAAAGTAAAGTCGATAACTTTCTTTCGATTCATTGACAAGATTAATGGAGGTGGCATTAATAGGAATTTCAAGGTGCTCAATTTGATTAAAAAAAGTGAGGGCGACCTTTGGTAAATCCTCACTACGGTGCATGGCCATCGAAGCAGCACGGATTCTCTCCAGGGCTGCCTCTATCTGTGCTTCTCTAGCTTGTGCTTCTGCTTTTTGAATGTCGTAAAATCTAGTGTATGTTTGTTCGAAGACATTTGCAAATCTTCCCAGGGTTTCAAATTCTGGATCTTCCATGGGCCTATCGACGCTTATGCCCACCAAAAATCCATATTTCATCCAGGCAAAATTGAAATACACCTGATCAAGTGACCGGATATTTGCTTTGATTTCATCTGGAAAATGTCGAAAATCAGTGTGATTTAAAATATAATCATCGTAGCTCTTTTTATCTGAACCCGAGAGTGAAATCGTGAAAAAGGTCTCCTTCTGCTCCCACTTATGCCATTGCATTTCAATATGTGGATGCCCGGCATCCCGAAAGAAATAGCTTTTGGGATGTATTTGGTTTTCATCCTCTGATAGCCAAATCTGGATCGTCTTCTCTGCAGGGTCAAAGATTTGAAGATTACTTCCCCAATCTGCCATTCCTAATTTTCCTACCTCCTGATAAAGTACCGAAACAACTTCGCGAAGTTCATCACTTTGGTGCATGGCCAGGGATCTGCTTCGTACACGTTCCAGAGCAGCCTCAATTCTAGCTTCTCTGGCATATTTTGCTATCAGAGATCTGGCAGCTTCAAGATCTTTTGTCAGCGCTGCTATATTGGTTTTTTGATCCATCGCTTGGTCTCAAATGATCCTTTTAAGATAGTTATTTTGGTCGGCAATCTTCCGCTCACTGGGAGCTATGGAGATCATGATGGTGCATTATTTTATTTCATTTCGTATTTTAAAGTAAACCAACTACTAATGACTAATATCAAGATCCGTGTAGGAGAGCACGTTTTTCCCGCCTCCTTATTCGATACCCCTACAGCACTGGCTATCCTGGATGTACTGCCTTTTGAATCCTCCGCCAATACCTGGGGAGATGAGATTTATTTTCAGGTACCTGCCACGTCCAAACTCGAATCCGATGCACGATCAAAGGTGGAGGTAGGCGATTTGGCGTACTGGCCTACTATGCCTGCTTTTTGTATTTTCTTCGGACCCACCCCGGCCAGTTTTGGAGATGAGCCTCGCGCCGCCAGTGATGTCAATGTGTTTGGTCAATTAGATGAGATGGATTTGGCAACCTTGCGAAATGTGCGATCAGGTCAAAAGATTACGGTTGAGCTCGCATAGAGCTAACACATTATAATAATTGCTTATATTTAAATCTTTGTAAATAAGGCATTCTATGAGAAACTACACTTTCCTTCTGATCTGTAGCTGTTTTGCCTCCATGGCTTACGCTCAATCCGTCGAGATATTTACCGAGCAAGAGGGTATGAATCCCGTAGCCGTCCTGGATGCACAGGCGGATTCTTCCGGCGTCCTGTTTCCACGGACAGACACCAGCACCATTCTCAATCCGGTGGAAGGTCTGATGATCTATGATACGGTGCTTAACGCCTATGTCTACTATAATGGTCTGCGATGGCAGTCAGCAGTGTCGACCACCTTTCAATTTTGGTATGTAGACCGGGATGAGGATGGATACGGCGATCCGTACAACGCAGTGTATGCACCCGAAGCGCCCAATCATTATGTAGGTAATGATTTGGATTGTGATGATGAGAATGCAGCCATTCATCCTGATGCTGACGAGATCTGCGATGGGATAGATAATGACTGTAATGGTATGATCGATGATGGTGCTCCCGGTGATAATACATTTTACCCGGATACCGACA
>JAUILM010000915.1 GCA_030432855.1 Bacteroidia bacterium | reverse complement strand
TTTGGAAGGATCTATTGCTCCTGAAAAACAATTCCTTCCACAAGAAATGAAAAAGCTGGGCTATCAGACAGCAATTGTCGGAAAGTGGCATTTACATCATGAACCCGCTGCCTTCGACTATTACTATGTTCTGCCGGGACAGGGCAAATACTATGATCCCACTTTTAGGGTACGAGGAGAAAAACCCTGGCCGGAAAATGTGGTGGAAACCCGGGGACATTCTTCTGACATGATCACGGATGCCTCCCTGGACTGGCTACAGAATAAACGAGACGGTGACAAACCCTTTTTTCTGATGCACCACTTTAAGGCTCCGCACGATGATTTTGAATATGCACCCCGATACGAAGAGTACCTGGCAGAAACATTCATTCCCGAACCTCCCAGTATGTACGCATTAGGTAATCATGGTTCGGAGGCGACGAGGGGTAAAAATGATTCTCTTACCCGTATTATTGGTTCGTCGGTAAGTCATCGGAATGTGATCAGAAACCAGGCTATGAATATCTATTGGAATGACACATCTATCTACAAGAAATATCGCAACGCTCAGGATATTGACCGGCATGAATACACAAAATGGCGGATGGATGAGGCAGAGAAAGCATATACCAGCGAGGTATATCAGGATTATTTAAAAAAATATCTCCGCTGCGTAAAAGGTGTGGATGATAATATGAAGCGTCTGATGGCATATCTCGAAGAAACCGGAGAACTCGACAACACCATTATTATCTATACAGGCGACCAGGGATTTATGCTGGGTGAGCACGACTATATCGACAAACGATGGATGTACGAGGAGTCTATGCGTATGCCCTTTTTTGTACGATATCCCGCTGCTATCAAAGCCGGTAGTCGAACCGATGCCATCATCAATAATACAGATTTTGCTCCGACGATCATTGATCTGGCCGGGGGATCTGTACCCGGGTATATGCAAGGTCGAAGTTTCCGGTCGATATTAGAATCGGGAACCGAACCGGAGAACTGGCCTCAAGCCACATACTATCGCTATTGGATGCATCTGGCCCATCGACATCAAAATCCTGCACATTTCGGCATACGTACCAAAAATCATAAACTCATATTTTACTATGGAAAATATTGGGTGGATACAGATGATCCTTCCTCAAGCTGGAAAACAAATAGCTGGGGAAATGACTTCACCAACCACACACCTCCCGCCTGGGAGTTTTATGATCTCCAAAATGATCCTTTCGAAATGAATAATCTCTATCATGATAGTGAATACAGGGATGTGATCGCTGACCTAAAAACTCAACTTACCCAACTCAGACAGGATTTAAATGAGACCGATGAAAACTATCCTCATATCCAGGAAGTGATCGACGCACATTGGCACGATTGAAAAACAAAGGATCTCAATCTGATCACCACCTCATTGGATCGGTGATATGCTCAAGACGGTGTATTTTGGAAACTAATCTCCATATTTGAGGTGTGAGGTGAAAAAACCTTTCCCAAGATGTTTAGACTACCGTTGCAAACCAATCCTGAAAAGTCAATAGCCGTCCTTCCATTTGTCAACATGAGCGCGGATCCGGACAATGAATACTTTAGCGACGGCATTACCGAGGAGATCATCAATGCGCTTACTTCTATACAGGGACTAAAAGTGATAGCTCGGACCTCTTCTTTTGCTTTCAAAAATAAACATGTCGATGTACGGACGATCGGTCGGCAATTGGGCGTCAAGTCAGTGCTGGAAGGAAGCGTCAGAATAATCAAGACCCGTGTAAGGATTACCGCACAGCTCGTCAACACGACTGACGGATCTCACTGGTGGTCAAAAAATTTTGATCGTGATTTGGAAGACATCTTTGCACTACAGGACGAAATCAGTCTGCGCATTGCTGATCAGATAAGAGAAAATTTCGGCCACCTCGATCTGCAGGATCACCTCATAGACTCTCCCACCACTAACATTGAAGCGTACAATCTATATCTGAAGGGTAGATTTCATCAGCTGAAATGGAATGCCCGGGACCTTATCGAAGCTGTCAAATACTACGAGCAAAGCATCGAAAAGGATCCTGAATTTGCACTGCCCTATTTTGGCGCCGCATTGAGTTCGGCGATTAATGCTTCCTGGGGCTTCATTAGTTACGGCGAAGGGATACAAAAGGCGGATACCTTCCTGCAAAAAGGACTGGCATTAAACGACCGGGGATATCTGAGCTATTTTGCCCACGGTACGGTGTCTTTATGGGGAAAATGGGATTTTAAGTCAGCCCACCACTATCTTCTCGAAACCGTAAAACGAAATCCATCATTCACCGATG
>JAUILM010000914.1 GCA_030432855.1 Bacteroidia bacterium | reverse complement strand
TAGCCTAATACATGCCGATAATGCCAGAAAGTATGGACAATTTCTAGGTGATCGATTTAAAGGTCATTCAAATATTATCTGGTGTATGGGTGGTGATGTGCTAGCCGATAATGATCAGAAGAAGAAGGTTTGGAATGAACTGGCGGAAGGTGTTAGAGAAGGCCTGGATGCAAAGAGTCAAGGAGAAATTCTCATGACATATCACGTGCGTGGAGGTCATACTTCTTCAGACTATTTTCCTGAAAGTAATTGGTTAGACTTTCATATGCTACAGACCTGGGATTCATACCATCGAATTTATGACGCAGTATCCACCGAGTATCAAAGACCACCTATTAAGCCCGTCCTTCATGGTGAAGGTGCCTATGAAGATGGACCTGAGTATCCCACCAAGCCCATCACGCCTCATGTGATTCGCAAACAGTTTTATTGGGCGTATTTTGCAGGGGGAATGCATACATATGGAAATTCGAATGTTTGGAACTTTGGATCTAATAAAGACTATGTATCCTCACCCTGGATGGAAGCAGTGAGATCCAATGGTGCCACACAACTGACAATTGCCAGGAGCATTATGGAATCTTTAAATTGGAGTACGCTTGTACCTGACAATACCGTTTTCCTGGAGACTGGCAGTGAGGTTAGAAATCAAAATGTGGCTATGGTCTCTTCCGGATTTGAACGAATCGCTATTTATACCGCCGAACCTTCAAAAATTAAAGTGAATCAAAATCTGAGAGCTAACGGAAAGTATAAAAAAGCTATGTGGATAAATCCAGAGAATGGACAAAAACGCATGCTTAAGGGTCTGACTGGCGAGTACGAGACACCTTCGGGTTGGAGTGATGGTATATTGGTGATCAAATAGGTGTTTGCCTTGATGAAGTCATAAAGTCAAGGATGCCAAATGATTAACCTTTAATTCAGCCTGTGAATTTCAGTGTTAAACTTAATTAGTCCCTTTGATTGAGTACTGAACATCACTATATTACCAGAGTTGATGGGTCCGTATATGCAGATATTCTATGGTCATATCACGGACTATATTTAATTGTCACCACCCCATGTACGAGAATATTATCACATTTCTAAGCTTATTACTGTTTTCTGGCAGTCTTGATGGACAAGAATTGATCAGGTTATTCTATAACTCAGATTGGCAGATTTCGAAGGAAGATAAATCTGATTATTATCGCGAAGCAACCTTTGATTTGAGTCAATTTAAATTGGATGGAAAAGTATTTGATTATACACTATCTGATACCCTGGTGATGGAGGGGAACTACCGAAATGGAAAAAGAGATGGTAAGTTTACTTTTTACGATAGCAACGGGAATGTAAGGTGTGAAGGCGAGTATAAGAATAGTAGACGTGTCGGAACATGGAAGTTCTTTTATGCCAATTCCAAGCCAAAACAGGTTGTCATTTTTAACAGTGAGAATGACAATGATTTTTCAGTCCTTTCATATTATAATCGAGAAGGGAAGCAATATGTTGAAAATGGTACAGGCATATGGGTAAATGATTCTATTCAGACGGGTGTATTTGATAGAAAGAGTTTTACGATACTGACTGGTCAGTTTAAGGATGGTTTGAAGGATGGCAAATGGACTCTAAAGAGAATGGCTGACGATAAACTCATGCATAGTGAAGAATTCAAAGAGGGGGAGTTCGTCACGGCCAGAATATATAATCCTCAGTTTGATTATTACGGCAAGTTGTCTAGTGAAGTCTTAGAGAAGTTTCCAGATGAAAATCGTACAAAATGGGATCGGACTGAGCAGTTTGAACTAGACTCGACAGTGTTTTCTGAAGTCTTGCTCTCCTCGGATGTCGAAACAATTTTTAAAACCGTGACAGGGAAGGAGTATCAGATCCAGGATCGCGTAGCAGGATATATCTATGGCGACCATAGTTTACTCGAATTTATATCCAATAATATTAAATATCCTCTGAGTGCTTTAAACGACGGTATTGGTGGCAAAGTAATAGTAAATGTAGTAGTAGAATCAAGTGGGAAAACAGGGAAAGTCACATTGCTGAAAGGCATTCATCAAGACCTGGACCAGGAAGCGCTGCGAGTTGTAAGATTAGTTGATGGCTGGCTGCCTGCCATGCATGATGGAAAAGCATTTGAATCAACTATTGCCATTCCTGTCACCTTTGAGATCAATAGATGAACATCTGCTTGATTCATAAATCGTAGGCAATGGTTACATTAGTAAATACGGCGATACTATTTAGTATGTCTTTGAGCCTTACGATATTTGCAGGGTATTTCAAATAGCCATGATATGTCCAAATCTAGTTCTTGAACTTT
>JAUILM010000913.1 GCA_030432855.1 Bacteroidia bacterium | reverse complement strand
TCTAACTGCTCATGCACAACAATACGTCCATCATGGTATCGAACCGGCTCTTCATCCATTGCCTTATAAAAGGGAAAGCACTCTTTATCCGCAAAATCCTTCACACTTTGCAGCAGGATTCTGATTGAGGCTTCATCATAATCTTGATATCGCGGGTAGTGCGTAAGACCCAGTACATCATGCACCTGGAAAAGTAAAAAGTCCAGAGCCTCCGGGCTAAAATAGTGGCTAGCCATAGTACGATTAATTAAGCGTTTGCTACCTACTAAAGATGCGAAATAAAAGTGACGAATGGGAAGGGGGAGTGTTACGGACACATTAAATTCAATTTTCATACATTTAGTATCGCATATTCATGAGATCAACGCAAGAATGCATGGATTTAACAGAGATAGTTCATTTTGATCATTCAGAACGACACCCCTGGGAGTTAGCAAGGCAGGCAGTCATTGAGGAAAATTTAGGTCAGTTAATTCACCAATCAGGAAAAGATAGAGATGCCATAACCGTTTTAGATATCGGCTGTGGTGATGCCTATTTGGTAGCCCAACTATCCAGGAAGTTTCCGGAAATTCAGTTCGTTGGGGTAGATATCAATTTTACCGATGATCAACTTGAGCAGCTGAAGGAATACTACAAGGATCTCAACCTCAAGATCTACAGAAATCTCGAAGATGTCGAACTCAATGGGAATGCAGTGGATGTTGTGCTCTTGCTTGATGTGATAGAGCACATTGAAGATGAGATATCCTTTATGGAGTCACTTCCATCTTTCGACTATATTCAGGATGACACAAAATATCTTATTACAGTACCGGCATTTCAAAACTTATTTGCCGCTCACGATGTGATTTTGGGGCACTATCGTCGATACTCCAATCGATCATTGCGTGAACGTCTGGCTCGTGCAGGATTCAAGACTAGCTTTGAGCGGTACTTCTTCACCACATTGATTCCCCCAAGGTTTCTACAGGTCATTAAGGAGAAATTCATTAAGCGAGATGTTTCTACGGGATCTGACCTGGCGGCGTGGAAAGGTGGTAAGGCAGTGACTCAAATGATCAAAGGAGTTTTATGGACTGACTACAAGATCGGAAGTGCATTCCGATCGATGGGTATTAAAATTCCCGGGCTATCAAATATGGTGGTATGTCAAAGGTCGTCCTAGTTATTCCCTGCTACAATGAAGCTGATCGGCTGAATATCCAGGCATTCCAAACCTTCTTGAAAAACCAGATCGATTTTCATTTACTATTCGTAAATGATGGTAGTACTGACAGAACACTCGATATACTAACAGACCTTTCGACAAAACAGGATCAGATTTCTCATCTCAACTTAGAACAGAATGGTGGTAAAGCGGAGGCAGTGAGACGCGGGATTTTACATGCAAATGAAACATTTCCAAACGCTGAATACTATGGTTTTCTGGATGCTGACCTGGCTACCCCCCTTGAAGAAATCACAAGATTTCACGCGATTCTACAATCCAACCCCCCTTTCAAGATTGCGTTAGGAAGTCGATGGAAACATCTGGGAGCCCACATTGAAAGAAGTGCATTTCGACACTATATGGGACGCATCTTTGCGACTTTGGTCAGTATGCTCTTCAAACTTAGTGTGTATGATACGCAATGTGGGGCTAAGCTCATGCGAAATGTAGACATCTCCAGTTTGTTCTCAAAGCCCTTCGTGAGTGCCTGGTTTTTTGACATTGAAATTCTCTGCCGCTACAAGGCCTATTTTAAAACGAATGACTGGGCTGTCGAGATACCATTAAACATTTGGCGTGAAATCGGAGGTAGTCGAATTAAAATGTGGGACTTCATCTCAGCCCCCTTTGAACTATTGAAAATAAAGAGACATTACTAAAATAGAAGTCGGAAGTAATTTATTGAGAATTCTAATGTTCGAGATAGTTGATGAATGATGACCTTAGCCAATTTAATTTGATAATACTAATTTGATACTTGGTGATCTGACCCTCCAATTTATCCACCGATATCCCAAGTTTGCAACTTCGGATCCATATTTACACTGCGTTTGTGTGAGGGTCTCTAGCTTCAAGGTGTATTGACAAAGGTTAACTGGTCACAAAATTTCAATGAGGAAGTGAATCACTTAGGAAGTGAGATACTTAGAAGGCCTTTTACAGATAAGTCTTCGTCAACATCTTCCCAATGTATGCCTATGCCCTTTCTAATCAACCTCCAATTATTCCTTTGCTTTTCGGTAGCATTAAAAAGACGTGGGAACCACTTCAATAGGACTGCAATCTCACGGTCATCAGACAGCAGAACGCAGATTTTCTCCTCAGTGAGCCAGAG
>JAUILM010000077.1 GCA_030432855.1 Bacteroidia bacterium | reverse complement strand
TGCCGTGCTTAATCCACTCTCTACTGAACTACCGGCATTAAATCCAAACCAACCGACCCATAGAAGACCTCCACCGATCATTGTCATAACCAGATTGCTGGGTGGCATACTGGTCTTAGGATATCCGCGACGAGCACCCAAATAGATAGCAGCTACCAGTCCGCTAACTCCGGCCGAGATATGTACCACAGTACCTCCTGCGAAATCAATGGCTCCATTTGCTCCCAGATTGAACAAGAAACCATCCTCAGCCCATACCCAGTGACACAGTGGATTGTACACCAGTATGCCCCACAAGGCAATGAATAGGCAATAGGATTTAAAATTCACTCGCTCAGCGAACGCACCCGCAATCAGTGCGGGAGTAATGATGGCAAACTTCGCCTGAAACATACTAAATACATATTCAGGTACACCACCATCCATGATAGAGGTATCCAGACTTTCAAGGAATACGTAGTCACTATTCCAGCCAAACCATCCGCCCAAAACATTGGGACCAAAACACATAGAGTATCCAAATATGATCCATAGTATGGTCATTATACCCATTGCGGCAAAGCTATGCATCATAGTGCCTAAGACATTCTTCGTACGGACTAGTCCTCCATAAAACATAGCAAGACCCGGCACCATAAGTAAGACCAGTGCTGTGGATACCAACATCCAGGATGTTGATCCTGTATCTATAGCTACTTCATTTTGTGAATAGATAAGCGGGGCACCACTTATCAGACAGATTGCAAACAATAGGAGTCGTCTGAATTTGATCGACATATTTTCCAGGTTTAAGATCGTTCTTCCTTATCACGGGAATTCGTAGTGCTTTACGAGTTTCCCAGGCATGTAGCAGTTCCGGCAAATATATAATTAAATTTTAATTATGTTAATGTAAGCTTGCTTTATATGCATCATTTTAAATAGTATCCTTTTAAATTGCGAAATTGATAAATTGGTATATATGGAGCATCCTACAAATCTGCTTTTGGCAATAGGCACTGATCATTAGCGTGTTGATACTTGAAAATAGGGAAGGGGGTTGTATCTTTCCCCTTGTATGCGGTTTGAAGATTATCATATAGCTTCTGTTTTAAAGAAAAACCTTTCTGAACTCGGATTTCGACGACCTACGGATATTCAGTTTAAATCGATTCCATCCGTATTAAAGGGCGAAGATTTGCTAGCTATAGCACAGACAGGTACGGGCAAGACAGCAGCCTATGTTATACCTGTAGTTGACCGTCTTTTACGAAAGCGTGCAAAGGATCGCAAAATTCGATGCCTGGTGATGGTGCCCACTCACGAGTTGGCCATTCAGGTGGCAGATGTTTTCAAGCAGTTGTCTCGGGGGACTAAGCTTAGAATCATGGCCCTGATAGGTGGGGTAGATCAGGATCCGCAAATCAGACACTTGAAAGGTGGCATTGATATACTGGTAGCTACTCCCGGAAGACTCTTCGATTTGAAAAGTCAGGGATATCTATCCATATCAGATCTCGAAATCCTGATTCTTGATGAAGCGGATCACATGTTGGATCTGGGATTCATTAAGGACATCCGTGACGTAATAAAGGTAATCCCACAAAAGAGACAAACCTTATTCTATTCGGCCACGATCGATAAGAAAATTAAGAAACTGGCTTATTCACTGGTTTCTAATCCAATACGAATTCAAATTTCACCTCGTGATCCGGTCACCAGAAATGTATACCACGAAGCACTGTTTATCGAGATGGATGATAAGAGGTTCTACCTCGAAAGACTTGTAAAAGAGAATCCTGATTCCAAAATATTAGTTTTTGTCAGGACAAAAGTCAGAGCTGAACGTGTTGCAAAAGCTATGGATCGAGTGGATATTCAGTCCAGAACGATTCATGGTGATAAGGTACATGCGGACAGGATGAAGGTGCTGGATCAGTTTAAACGAGGAGAAATCAGCATGCTCATAGCAACGGATGTTTCCGCCCGGGGCATAGATATTCCGGATGTGGATTTTGTGGTGAATTATGATATGCCGGATCAGCCGGAAACCTATGTGCACCGTATCGGAAGAACGGGTCGGGGAAGCAGACGAGGACATGCGGTATCATTTTGTAGTGAAGGAGAGCGAACACTTCTATCAGAAATACAGGATTATTTGGGGGGCAGTGTACCTGTGTTTGAGCTCTCTATCGAAGATCATGATACAACAAGGTCGCAGTCCTTAGATTTTACGATGAACATAAAGGAGGAACTGGAATCCATAAGAAAGCAGGAAAAGCGCAAGAAAAAGTCGAAAAAATCCAGGTAGATGATAACTTGGAAGGAAATAGGATACCATGTTTCTAAGCACTAAATATTATATCTTTCTATCATGCGTATTGGGGTATTCTTAATTGGGATCTTGTTGGCATTAGGTCTGGGAAAGTGGAGTCTGGCTACAGATGACTCAGATCTTCCCAATGTGGCTCCGGATGATAAAATGCGGGGTGTTTGTTGGGTGGCCGGTGATTCAGTGATCAGTGAAAATTTCGATCATGCCGTGAGTGCCAATGTGCAATGGATTTCTCAAACGCCCTTTGCCTGGCAGGAAAAACATAATAGTTCTGATCTGCACTATGATAATAGCCGTTCCTGGTGGGGAGAAAGGGATGAAGGGATACTTCATACAACAAGACTGGCGCATGATAAAGGGATAAAGGTCATGCTGAAACCACACATCTGGCTGACACGGGCTGATGGCAAGTGGCGATCAGATATCGAAATGGACTCAGATCAGGAATGGGATACCTGGTTTGGGCATTACGAATCTATGATACTACATTACGCCCAACTGGCAGCTCAAGGACGTATGGAGGCATTATGTATAGGCACCGAGCTACTAAAGCCTTCCACCCGGTATCCTGAAAAATGGAAATCGATGATTCGCAAGATCAGAAGTGTGTATAGCGGTCAACTTACGTACGCAGCAAATTTTCATGATGAATTCGAGGAAATTACATTTTGGGATGAGCTTGATTTTATCGGCGTGCAGGCATACTTCCCATTGAGTAGTAGAGAATCTCCGGATAAGAAGGAGTTGATGCGATCCTGGAAGAAACATGCAGCGACACTGCGTCAGGTCGCGGCTACCTATGATCGTCCGGTAATATTTACAGAGATTGGATATAAGAATTGTACTGATGCAGCAATTGAGCCCTGGGTCTGGCCTAATCAGGTGAATGCAGAGTCCGTCGCCATTTCCGATGACTTCCAGGCCACCTGCTACGAAGCTCTTTTTGAAGTCATGTGGCCCATGAAATGGTTTGGTGGATTATTTATCTGGAAATGGTTTCCAGGTACACACGAACTGGATTACGATGGAGTACGGGCACGAATGCTGGAAAGGCGTAAAGCATGGAGTGCTCGAAGAAACATCCCGTTGGGTCCTGAAGTCGAATTCACACCACAACGCAAGAAGGCTGAGGAAGTACTCTCACACTGGTTTGGGATTGAGGATATGGGGGAAAAATAGATCGAAATATATCCCGTGTATTCAGTAAGTTTATTCAAGCCATAGTTGACTTATCTAACCCTTAACGATTTTACGGATGAGTTCTCCACTAGAAATAGATCGATTTGTGAGCGACGATGTAATTATCCAACAGACCAGTACCTGGCTGCGGCAGGTTGTGATTGGTTGTAACTTTTGTCCTTTTGCTTCTAAAGCTGTTCTCGAGGAAAGAGTGCGTATGCGAGTCTGTAATAGCACAGATGATGAAACCATTTATGAAGTGCTACATGAAGAACTTGAATATTTGGACTCCAATCCGGATTGCGAAACGGTCCTCTTGATCCTTCCAAACACCTATCCGGAGTTTGAGAAGTTTTACGATCTCTATTTGGGAGGTGAGGTTCTGTTGGGTGAGTTAAATTATGATTTCATTTTCCAACTCGTGAGTTTTCATCCCCAGTATCTGTTTGTTGAAAGTGAATTGGATGATCCGGCCAATTATACCAACAGATCACCCTATCCAACGATACAAGTATTGAGGGAAGATAGTATTGATGAGATTTTGGAATCCTATCCGGATATCGATCAGATTCCTAATCGAAATATCGAGTATTCAAGAAATAAAGGATTGGCGTATATGCAAGCACTACTGGCTAGTTGCTTCGGTCAGAGCTAAAGTCAACTATTCCTTTGCTTCTTCTACTTCTTTGACTTTCTCCACCTCTTCTAGGGTGACCATTTCACCACCCTTGTTTTCCCAGCTGTGTAGTATGTAGTTCATGACATCGGCGACCTCATCATCCGCAAGATATAAGGGAGTCATAATAGCGTTGTAGGTCACATCATTTACGACGATCTCACCTTGCTGTCCGTACTTAACCGCTCGTATGGACGCCTCTCGTTTATTAAGAAGGTAATCAGAATTAGCCAGAGGTGGAAATGCCCCTGGAAGACCTTTACCATCTGCCTGATGACAGGCTATACAGAAATCCTCGTAAATTTCCTTTCCACGCTCCATGCTGGCAGCCAAATCATTGTCCTGTTGGAATGAAACAAAGCATGCCGTCACTAGTGAGATGATCCAATACTTCATCATGATCTTACAGGAATTATCTTGAAAATACCTTTCCCCTCGATGCTACAATACAGGTAGCCATCAGGACCTTGTCGGACAGTCCGCATCCGTCCAAAACCATCCAGGACCTTCTCTTGCATAATTACTTTGTTTCCAAGCATTTCACATCGATGGAGATACTGATATTTAAGCGATCCCAGGATGATACTACCTTCCCATTCAGGATAGATATCCCCGGTAATGAATGTCATACCACAAGGTGCGATAGATGGTACCCAATATGTCACGGGTTGCTGCATACCTTCTTTGTCAGTCAGAGGGGTGATCTCAGTACCATTATAATTGATACCATATGTAATGACTGGCCAACCGTAGTTGTTTCCGGCCCTGATGACATTAAGCTCATCTCCACCCCGGGGTCCATGTTCATGCGTCCAAATTTCCCCTGTCGTTGGATTCAATGCCATTCCCTGAGGATTGCGATGACCGTAGCTATAAATCGATGCAACAGCACGATCCACATTTACAAAGGGATTGTCGGAGGGGACGCTTCCATCATCATGCACCCGGTGGATCTTTCCACTGTGATTTTCCAGGCTCTGAGGGTTTTCATCTCTGGCTCCCCGGTCACCCACAGATATGTATAGGTAACCTTCTTTATCAAACTCCATTCGTCCTCCCCAGTGTTGACCTCTACGGCTGTCGGGCTCCGCTTTGAAGATCACTTCCTGATCGGTTAAGGTATTCCCTTCCAGCTTAGCACGCATCACAGTAGTGTTGCCCTCACGGCCATCACTTGATGATCCATAGCTTATATAAATCCAACCATTCTCGTCGTAGGAAGGATGTAGCTCCAGATCCATGAGCCCGCCTTGCCCTCGTACAAAAATCTCGGGTAATCCCGCAACAGGTTCTGATTTCACTCCATTCTCAAGTATAAATAACTCACCCTCCTTTTCGGTCACCAGCATTCGGCCATCCGGAAGAATGGCAAATGACCAGGGATTCTTAAATTCAGTAGAAATAGTTTCTGTTTGCAGATCAAGCTGCGTAGTGGAAAAAACTCCATTTTGTTGGCAACTGGATGTCAGCCATCCGACCATCAAAAGGAAAAGGGACGTGCCCCTGGCTAATAGTTTCATGAATTTGTTTTTTTGAATCCGCCTTTTCACCCTTCAAAACTAAAGAAAGATTTTCGGGTGCTGTAACTTTTAAGATTTTGCTAATAAAACTTGTCATATGAATGCATTAAAACCTGCCCTTGCTTTCGATGTCTATGGGACGCTAATCGACCCTTCCGGGATTGGTGATAGCCTGCGCCTTCATTTTCCGGAAAAGGCCGATCAAATTCTCTCCCTATGGCGGCAAAAACAACTGGAGTATTCATTTCGCAGGTCCGTTATGGGCCAATATGTCACATTTCCGGTCTGCACCAGCCAGGCACTGGATTACGCATGTGAGGTCACGGGAAGCATCCTGACCAACACCATTAGAGAAGAACTGCTGGCAGGCTATCGACAGCTTCCTACTTTTCCTGAAGTGCCTGATGCTTTAGCTTCACTGGATCAGCTAGGATACTCACTGGTCGCTTTTTCCAATGGGATGCCTGATGATTTAGAGTCACTCTTCCATCATGCGGACATCCGAGGCTATTTTGATGCCGTCATTAGTGTAGATTCTGTCAAGGATTTTAAGCCTTCACCAAGGGTATATCAACACCTGATCAAAGAAGTGGGGCGTACTGCAGAAGACTGCTATCTTATTTCTGGGAATCCATTCGATATACTCGGAGCACTTGGCCAGGGTCTACACGCCGTATGGTTACAGCGGGATGAGAAGTCGGTATTTGATCCCTGGGGCATTAAGCCTACGGCAGTGATCAGGAGTTTAGTAGATTTGGACACAGTACTTAACGAATAAAACTGTGGCAGAACTACGTGGTATCAGCTACCAATCGGAGCAAATAGAAGATCGGGACACATACAATTTACTTCCTACTGAGCTCCAACAGCTTCTAGAGGACCTGAAAGGTACAGTAGCCTATCAGGGAGGATTACACATCAGAGGATGTGTACGGGATCCTAAATGGCATTCTTTATTTGAAGCCTGGAAAGGAGAGGAGGCCTTCCATCTGTACTATCCGGAGTTACGTGCGACAGATATCCCTTTCGCTGAAGATTGCCTGGGTGATCAGTATTTCTGGAGGCTGGGCACTGTATGGTCTCTGATGTGTGAGACAGGAGACGTGGAAGACACAGAACTGGATATTTTTGAATTTCTCGATGCGGTTGTGGAAGATCCTGTTGAATTCCTTTCGATGGAACCACTGATCATATATCTGGAAGAAAATGAGAGTTTAGATGCCAGGCAGATGTTACATGTAGAGCCTTCCTTTTTGACCGAGGCCGATCACTATACATTCAAACCTGTAGATCGAATAGATCAGCGAAAATACCTGATAGAGCAATACAAGGTGTACCAGGAAAACGAGGGCTAACCTTTTTCCATATCCGGAGGTATAATCCCCAGTGAAGTCATACCTCCATCTACCACTACGGTTTGACCGGTGATCTGGGCAGCATCATCTGATACCAGGAACAACGCCGTTTTTGCAATGTCAGCAGGATAGGTCACCCTGCCGGTCGGTATGATATTGGCCCAGTTGTCCCCATAATTTGGATCCATACTTTCGGTTCTTTCGGTGAGTACGGCTCCGGGAGCTATGGCATTGGTAGTGATCCCGTAGGGTCCAAGTTCGTGCACCAATGCTTTGGCAAGCATTTGCAATGCCGCTTTCGTCATACCATATGCTGCCAGATACGGGTGTGCAAGTAGTCCAGTGACAGATGACATAAACAGGATGCGCCCTTTAGAGCCCTGACGTATGATCTGCTGAGCAGATTTCTGCGCCAGGAAGAAGGATCCCCTGAGGTTTAGATTGATCAAGTTTTCAAAAGCATTCTCATCAAAATCAAGGAAGCTCCCATAGCTGGTAATGCCCGCATTACAAATGGTCAGATCAAGACCACCAAATGCATCAACAGCCGTCTTTACCATTTGAGTTATGAAATCAGTATCACCGGCATCACCTGCCAACCCTCGTACCTTGTCTTCAGGCCAGAGAGACAGACATCTTTTTACCTGATTTTCATCGATATCATTAAAGACTACCTTTGCTCCTTCGTTAATCAGTTCTTCAACGATACGAAAACCAATACCTGATCCGGCCCCAGTGACGATTCCGGTCTTCCCCTCAAAACGTAATGTATCCATGTAATATCTATAAATCAGCTTTTCTAATTCGAACAATCATGCCCTCGTCTTCATCAGTGGAAACGTAAAGATTTCCATCAGGTCCTTCTATCACTGTACGAAGTCGTTGTTCGAGGTCGGTCAATAGTCTTTCTTCACCCACTACCTTATCGTTGTCTATTACCAGTCTGGCCAGGTGTTTGCCGCGTAGTGCAGCTACAAAGAGATTGTTTTTCCATTCAGGTATATTGGCCCCGCTGTAGAAGTTAATGCCTCCGGGGGCAATGGCCGGATCCCAGTAGTACACAGGCTGTAAAGTACCTTCTTTTTGGGTGAGCCCATCATAGATGGGTTCCCGACTGTATTCTAGACCGTACGCCACGATGGGCCAGCCGTAGTTTCCACCGGGTACAATGCGATTGATCTCATCTCCGGCTCTGGTACCATGATCACTGGACCATAAATCACCGGTTTCAGGATGAAAAGCAAGACCCTGAGGATCGCGAAATCCTGTCGCATATACCTCGGCTAATGCATTAGGATCATCCGCGAAGGGATTTCCTGCTGAAGGTTGACCTTCACCATCAATCCGAATAATCTTTCCAAATGCGGAGGATAGCTCCTGGGCCTTGATTCGATGTCGGTGCTCAAATCGCTCACCTAATGCCACGAGCATTTGATTTTCATTATCAAATAGTAGTCTTACACCATAGTGCATGGGACCTGCCACTGCGGGTGGTGCTCGATAAATTACCTTGACATCATTGAATTGTGATTCATCTTCGCTGAGGATACCTCTGGCGACCGAGGCAATGTATCCTGTATCATATGGCTCAGAGAAGGCCCAATATACGGTTCTATTGTTCTCAAAATCGGGATCGAGCGTGATATCCATTAACCCACCATCCTGGCGATAGTAAACCGGTGGAACGCCCAGGAGGGTATCTCCAACCTCACCCTGCAAAGTGATAATACGAATCGTACCGGTCTTTTCGGAAATCAACATACGGGTATCGGGTAGGAATGTGATACCCCAGGGATGACTCAGATTTTCGGCTACAACCTCCACCTGCACAGGCGTTACGGTACTGACTGCGGCTACCCGGGTTTGATTTTCGAAAGCTGGTTGCTGATCCGGTGCTTCTTTGGGCAGGCTTTCTACCGATCCATCATCGACCGTTTCTACAATGTCTTCAGAACTCGCCTCTTCACTTATCTGTGATTTACAACCTATAGAAATGGCAAGGACACTAAGAGTTAGAAAACAAATGACAAGGTGGATCAGTGGCAGTTTATATAATTTTTTCATGACAGGGCCGGTCATTTGTGACCGTTCTTCCAAATTAAAAATCTAATAGCACTAACTGGAATTTTTTGAATACTAACTGATCGAGTTATAGAAAACCTTCTCGGTCAACGCACTCCACGGTTTGTTCAATGCCTTAAATGCTTTGAAAGAATCGTACACTTTAGAAGCTTTGGGGTCATTGGAAGCAATGTCTTGTAGTAACTCCTCGGTTGTCTGACGCAGCTTCTCCAGCACTTCATCAGGAAATACCCGGATTTCGAGGTCTGGTTCCTCATAAAGCTTTTGCAGATATTCACTGTTCTTAGCCTCCATTTCTGCCATTATATATTGATTGAGCCGGAAGCTGGCAGATTCTATAATGACCTGAAGGTCCAGAGGGAGTTCTTCAAATAGATGCTTGTTTACAAGAAGTTCAAGTGCAGTACCCGCTTCGTGCCATCCCGGTGAATAATAATACCTGGCTATTTTATGAAAGCCCATGATGTAGTCATGAAAGGGGCCAATCCATTCCGTGGCATCAATCACTCCCCGCTCCAGATTAGTATATATTTCACTACCGGCACTTAGGATAGCTGATCCACCAGCGCGTTCGAAAACTCTGCCTCCCAACCCCGGAATCCGCATTTTCAAGCCTTTAAGATCATCTACTGAATCAATCGATTTATTAAACCATCCCCCCATTTGCGGTGTAGTATTTCCTGCAACGAAAGGGATCAGGTCAAAGGGTTCGTACAATTCACGCCAAAGAGCCATGCCTCCACCACTCTGTATCCAGGCATTGATTTGGGTTGCATTCATACCAAAGGGTACAGAGGAAAAGAATTGAGCCGCTGGTACTTTTCCCGCCCAATAGTATGCAGATCCATGGCCTAGCTGGGCAGTCCCTGTACTTACCGCATCGAAAGTTTCTAGTGGAGGAATCAATTCACCGCCACCAAAGACTCGGATTTGCAATCGGCCACCTGACATTTCACCGACCCAGTCCGCAAATAGATTACAGCCTTCCCCCAGTATAGGAAAGTTAGGTGGCCAGGTAGTGACCATATTCCATTTGTAGCGACGGTCAGGATCGAATGATGTCTGTGTACTTTGCTCTTTTGAGGCCGTATTGCACCCCGCTAGCAGTGACGCCCCGGCAAGACCGGCTGCTCCCTGACGTATGAATCGCTTACGTGATATTTTCTTCATGTACTTGAGAAGATCTTTATGAGGTTACTTCTACAATGTACTTATTCTTTTTTCCATTTTCGATCAGCAAGTACCGATCCTGCATCAAGTCAGTCGCATGTACTTTATGATCAAAGGCGCCGATCTTGGTCTTATTTACACTGATGGCATTACCTTTGACAGCTCTTCGTGCATCTCCTTTCGACTGTGTGATAGAAGAGTGCTCAGCTAGGAGATCCACGATTTCAACTCCTTGCGATACTATCGATCGATTGATCTGTGTCGTAGGTAATTCTTCTGCCAAAGCCTCCCAGGTAGAGACTTTCAATGAGCCTAAGAATTCCTGATTTGCCTTCTTATTGAACATGAGCTCTGATACATGCATGACGGATTCAAAGCTCTCATCTCCGTGAATTCTTCTTGTCAACTCTTCTGCCAGGATTTTCTTCAATGACTGAGGTTGATCAGCATACTCCTCTTCCAAAGACTCAATAGTAGATTGGTCTTTGAGGGAGAAATATCTAAAATACTTAGGCAGATCCGCATCATCGGCATTGATCCAAAACTGATAAAATTTGTAAGGTGAAGTAAGTTTGGGATCCAACCAGATATTACCTTCTGCTGACTTGCCAAATTTTGAACCATCCGATTTGGTGAGCAGGGGAGTAGTGATGGCATGTGCCTTCTTTCCCAGATTCCTTCTGATAAATTCTGTACCTGAAGTAATGTTGCCCCACTGGTCTGATCCTCCCATCTGAAGGATGCAATCATACGTCTGATAGAGACACTGAAAATCATATGCCTGCAATAGCTGATAACTGAATTCAGTGAAAGAAAGACCCTTTTCAAGCCGGGTCTTCACGCTATCCTTGGCCAGCATATAGCTCACATTGATCGATTTTCCAACATCTCTTAGAAAATCAAGGACACTCATTTCCTTGTAGAAATCAAGGTTATTGACCATGCGGGCAGCTTCAGGACCTTGGTCAAAATTCAGTAATCGTTTGAATTGTTGGATCTGATGATTAAGGTTTTCATCAAGCTTTTCATAGGATTGCAATACGCGTTCCTGATCTTTGCCAGACGGATCGCCTACACGTCCTGTGGCACCACCCATCAGGACGATAGGTTTGTGACCTGCCTCCTGGAAAAACTGCAAAATCATAATCTGGACATAATTGCCAATGGTCAGCGATGGTGCGGTGGGGTCAAATCCTATATATCCACAAACGGAACCTGAGGATAAAGCTTCCTCAACTCCTTCGGTCATGTTGTGGAGCATGCCTCTCCACCTGAGTTCTTCAATAAATCCCATTGAATACTTCTTAATACTTGATCAATTTGTTTTCTAAATGAAATTACAGTGCCCAGTTTGGATCAACTGTATACTTCTTTTCGGGCCGCTTTTAAGGTGTTCTTAAGCAGAGACGTTACTGTCATCGGTCCCACACCTCCTGGTACGGGTGTGATATGGCTGCATTTTTCAGCCACTTCATCAAAGTCTACATCACCCACCAGTCGATAGCCCCGCTTTCGGGAAGGATCTTCCACACGATTGATACCCACATCAATGACAACAGCTCCTTCTTTTACCATGTCATCCTTTACAAATTCAGGGATGCCAATAGCTGCTATGATAATGTCGGCTCGGAGTAGTTCTTCCCGGATATCCCTTGTGCGACTATGAGTCAATGTGACTGTACAATTACCGGGGTACGCCTTCCTGGACAGTAAAATACTCATCGGCGTTCCGACGATGTTGGATCTTCCCAGGACTACACAATGCTTTCCTGAGGTCTCGATCTTATATCTTTCTAACATCTGCAATATGCCATAGGGAGTGGCTGGTAGATAGCAATCGACTCCCTGTGTCATACGACCCACATTGATAGGATGAAAACCATCTACATCTTTACGGTGATCAATGGCCAGAGTCACTTTATGCTCATCAATGTGATTGGGGAGAGGTAGTTGCACGATAAAGCCATCGATATCCGGATTCTCATTTAAATCCCGGACAATCTCCAGAAGCTCATCTTCGGTAATGCTATCATCCTTTTTGATAAGGGTGGACTCAAACCCGCATTGATTACAGGAGTTAACCTTACTGCGCACGTAGGAATGACTGGCGGGATCATCTCCCACCAGCACAGCTGCCAGATGAGGAACTTTACCATCCCTGTTTTTGATTTCAGCCACCTCGGCAGCGATCTCTTCCTTTATCTGTTTGGCAAGTTCTTTTCCGTCGATTATTGTCATCTTGAAATGATTGCTGTCTTTGTTTTAGCAA
>JAUILM010000076.1 GCA_030432855.1 Bacteroidia bacterium | reverse complement strand
GGTAATCCTCGTAGGCCGGATGGTGACTTCCCAATTGGGCATTTACCGTATTATCTCCGGAGCATTTGGTACGTTTCGTACCGATGTACTCAAGCGATTGGGAGGATGGGATATCGGACCCGGTCTCGATGGGGACATCACGGTGAAGATTCGTAAACTTGGCTATAAGGTCCACTTCGAGCCGACCGCGCACGGGTTGACCAGCGTACCCAACACGTTTCGCAAACTGACCAAACAAAGACTTCGATGGGATAAATCGATCATAAGGTTTCGGCTCCGCAAGCATAAGGATGTGTTTTATCCCAATGCCAACTTCCGTATGAATAATATGCTTTCCTCGTTGGAAAACATAGGATACAACGTTCTACTGAATATCAAATGGCTGGTGTATATCCTAGATATGATGTTCAATTATTCCCACCTTCTAGTGTATATCATTCCTGCTAATGTCATCATTTACACTATTGCCAATTACCTTCAGTTTTGCTGTATTATGCTGATGGTCAGGAATCCACGTGAAAAACACCGGCTGCTCCTGTACCTGCCGGCAATGGTTTTCTATACCGGTTATTATCTAAGGGTAGTGAGAACTATTGCTCACTCAAAAGAACTCTTCCATCGGGCCTCCTACAAAGACCCATGGAATCCTTTGAAATCTTCCCTCAAAGCAAAAGCCATGAAAATATAAATCAAAGCACCAAAAACAGGATTCCCCAAAATCACCCAAATGGGTGAACCATAGTCAATTTGATTCCTCGAATTTTACGGTATTCATTTTTTAGACCGCTTTTAAAATACCAATAAGATGAAGAATCAAATTCTACAATGCACTTTTTCTCTCCTTCTTGTCTTTATCGCTTTTTCTTTGATGGCCCAAGATGATGGCTATGAAGACTATTATGAAGACGATTATTCCGGAGAAGAATACTATGATGATGCCACAGACTTAACGGACGATATTTTTAGAAAGTCAGAGTTTACAATCCCCAGCTCCCCGGCTTTCTCCCTGCTGGGAGTGACTCCTGAGATGGTGACTCGTCCCGGATCGGTACAGGATTTCAAAGTAGACTGGAGAATAAAAAACTATAATCTGGCACCTGACCTGGCCTTGGAGGCCCAACCCATGTGGGCGCTCTATTATGATCGGAAAGGACTGGATGCTTATCGTAGAGCCAGTCCATTTATGAAAACTCTATCCACCCTAAGCCTCTCTTTTGGTACGGGCAAGATGGATGGTCTCAATCACTTTGCCTATGCTGCCAAGATGACCCTTTACCGGGAAAAAGATCCGGTTTCCGATCCACAAATTCTCAGAGAAATGGCTGTGGAACTGGCGGAACTGGAAGAACCTTTGAGACTGAGTTTGGAGAGATTAAAGACAGAATTGGATACCGCATCTAATAGAGAAACCCGACTGCTGATCCGTGAGGAAATATTCGATACAAAAACTCAACTCAATGACATCAGAAGGGTACAGAAGCAAAAACTAATTGATATGCAGACCACCTATATGCATGACAATTGGAATAGCTCCAGTGTCGACGTGGCCATCGGTAAAGTCATGACCTTCAATAATGGCCTGGACACCTTGAATCTTCACAGTGCCGGGATGGGATTTTGGGTTAATGGAGCCACCGGAATTGGGCGTAATGGTCTATTGACAGGAATTGTCAAGATGCGAAAAATTGGAGAAAACAGCGACTGGTTGATCGGATCCAGCTTTCGATTTGGAGGATATAGATTTAGTTTTTACGGCGAAATGATTTTTGAGTCCATTCAAAACTGGCGAGAAAATGGTTTTTCCGAAGATGAATTATTTGCAGATAAATATGTGGAAGATCTGGGAAATAGCTGGGCTATTTTTGAGGAAGGACCAGAGGCTTTCAATCGGTGGACCATGACGTATGGAGGGGATTTTCGACTGAGTAATGGAATTATTCTGAATTTTTCGCTTCGTACAAAATTGGATAACTCGTTTAAATTTAAGCGTCTGATACCTGTGGCAAATGTCACATGCCTCATGCGTTAAAAAAAGATATAGTGATTTAATTAGTGGTAAGTAGTATTGTCAACTTTTGATCAAGTTATTTAGCGAGCATTGAATTTTGATTCATGGATCTGCTATTCTTCGGAATGGCGGATCCTTTCTTGCAGGTGCATGATCACTCTATCTATTTTTTGCTTCGTTTGAACACATTCTATTTGACCGTTCTTGATTTTACCCTTTATACCACGTACATGAAGACTGGTCTTGGATGATACATCAGTCATCAGCGTCTGCAGGATTTTCTTCAGGGATGCATAGGCATGTGATCCATCTGCCGCTGCTATGATCATGGCGGTAGGTTTGTGATCCAGTACGGTCGTGGAAACTAACCATTCCAATGCATTTTTTAAAATACCCGGTAGACTGAACACATATTCAGGCGTTGCAAAAATCAAAGCATCTGCACGTTCAATGGCGTTGTACAATTTGAAAACGGTGGATGGTGGATTTACTCCCGGCGAAAAATAGGGGAGAGACTCGATGGGAAATACCTCAATATTACATATCCCCCTGAATCGTTCCTGTAAATACCGGAGTATGATCTGATTAGAAGATTTTGTATGAATGCTTCCACAAAAGGCAATAATCTGAGCTTCCTTCATTCTTCCAACCCGGATTATGCGTTGGGGTTTCGTCATGAGAGCAAAAGATACAATAAAGACGGGTGCTCCAAGTTCTTTGACTCGCAAACATAGTCACCATTATGGTGAGAATCAAAAAGTACTTATGTACCCGTATTTGCAGTAGCTTTGGCTCGCAATAGAAAGTCTAATGCATAATCCGGGTTCAATCTACAAAGAGAAAGATTGCTGTTAAATTTTAATTGAAATTTAGTCGGCTAGATTACAGATCTTATTGTAGATAACAGAAAAGGCCCGCCGCAGTAGCCAGAAAATACCCCACCAGGGTAGATGCGCCGGCATAATCCTTTGCCACTCGTTGTCCAAAAAATAGCATTAGTATACTTGCACAGGAAAATAACATACCCCAGCATGCCATGCTTTTATCACCAGAAAAAATATACAGGAGTATACCGGCACCGGACAGAAAGCCACTGGCCAACTCCATTGCAGTGATCGTCGGCATCAGAAGGCCGACGGTGTTTTTAAGAAAGGAATCTTTAAAGTGATCCTGATAGAAGGACTTTTCACCTTGATAGTTAAATACTTTATCCAGACCGGACTGAATGAATAGTATTGCCGTAAATGCGGAAAAAACCAAGCGCATAATTTCTAAGCTGGTAAATTCGATCATATAAATCCTCTTAGTAACGTGTTTTGCTAACTTTCCTAAACCTAAAGTGATTAAAAGATACAGATTATTATCATTCCAATAGAAGAAGAATATGAGGTGAATATTTAGTTAGCCACAATATTGATCATTCTTCCCGGAACAATAATCACTTTTCGAATCGTCTTACCATCAATCCACTTTTGTACTGCCTCTAGTTTCAGTGCTTCGGCCTCCATTTCTTCCTTGGTTGCATCAACCGAAAATGCAGCTTCTGTTCTCTTCTTTCCATTGATCGAAACAGGGTAGGTGATCTCAGACTGCTTAAGGTGGTCTTCATTCAGCTCCGGAAATTGGGCCCGGTGTACACTATCTTCATGACCTAGTTGATGCCATAACTCTTCGGCAATATGTGGAGCAAATGGAGAAATTAATACAACGAGTGCTTCTGCTATTTCCAGCTTTTGTACTTCGTACGCCTTAAGGTCATTGACTGCAATCATAAAATGACTCACACAGGTATTAAAGGAATATCGCTCAATATCTTCCTGGACCTTCTTGATTGTACTATGTAAAATGCGGAGTTCATCTTTAGATGCAGGCGTAATCCGATCGATGGCAAATGTGCCGTTTTCATCAAAATACAATCGCCACAATCTTCGTATGAATTTGAACACACCGTCGATGCCATTGGTGTCCCATGGTTTGCTGCTTTCCAGTGGCCCCAGAAACATCTCATACATGCGGAAACAATCCGTGCCATATTGACCGATCACGTCATCGGGATTTATCACATTGTATTTCGACTTGGACATTTTGCCTACTTCCGAATGTGTGATCAGTTGAAACTCTTTTTGATTTCCAGTGACTGTAGTGGCTCCTTTTTGGTATGTACCATCCGGAATTTCAAAAATCGCATCCTTATATGATGGGCTCCATTTAATGAACCCATCGATGCCTTCAGTAGTCAGATAACTGTCATCCGTACCATAGGCGCTTACATATTCTATCGGTACAGGAATTCGTACTAATTCTTCTTCATCAAAGTCAGAAGCCATGGATCGGCAAATGAAATGATGTTGTCCTTCTGTTTTTTCCTTTTTCAGGTAGATGAATTCGATCACACCCTGAATCATGCCCTGGTTAATCAGCTTCTGAAAGGGTTCATCTGTAGGTAAGTATCCGAGGTCATACAGAAATTTGTGCCAGAATCTGGCATACATCAGGTGGGAAACAGCATGCTCTGCACCCCCAATATAGAGGTCGACATCCTGCCAATAGTCAATGGTAGACTTGCTGGCAAATGCATCTTCATTTCCTGGATCCATATAGCGAAGGTAATACCATGAGGATCCGGCGACGGCAGGCATCGTGTCGGTTTCTCTACGTCGACCATCAGGCAGTTCTACCCATTCGGTAACTCTGGCGAGTGGTGATGCACCTTCCGCTGTGGGTTGAAAATCATCCGAATCAGGTAAAGTCAATGGCAGTTCTGCCAGAGGAAGTGCAGTTGCAATGTCTTCATCATCATAGACGATCGGAAATGGCTCACCCCAGTATCGCTGTCGACTAAAGTTCGCATCCCGCATCTTAAAGTTCACCTGCCGCTTACCCATATTTTTATCTTCCACAGCCTGGCATACGGCAGCAATTGCTTCCAATACGGGTTTGCCATTGATGAAGTCAGAATTAATCATCGTACCCACCTTGTCCTCAATACCGGCATTTGGATAGTCCGTCCGATCGATGATTTCGATGATCGGTAGATCAAACTTTTCGGCAAACTTATGATCACGCTCGTCACCTGCGGGTACCGCCATGATGGCCCCTGTGCCATAGTCCATCAAAACATATTCAGCAATCCAGATAGGTATTTCTACCTGAGTGAACGGATTGAGAGCGTACGCTCCTGTGAATGCACCGGTCACATTCTTTACATCGGACTGACGGTCTCGCTCAGATCTTGACTTTACATAATCCAGATATTCGTCAATGTCACCCTGCTGATCGCCGGTAGTGATTTGAGATACGAGGGGGTGCTCCGGAGCCAATACCATAAAAGTGGCGCCGAATATCGTGTCGGGACGTGTCGTATAGATCTCTAATTGAGCATTATGGTCTTTTATGTCGAAGTGTATGGATGCACCTTCTGATCTGCCCAGCCAGTTACGTTGCATGGTCTTCAAAGCATCCGACCAATCGATGTGCTCGAGTCCTTCCAGCAGACGTTCTGCATAAGCTGTAATGCGCAGGTACCACTGTGTCATGGCACGCTTTTCCACGGGATGTGCACCTCGTTCAGAGAGTCCATCTTTGATCTGATCATTTGCCAGCACCGTCCCCAATGCTTCACACCAGTTTACATATCCGATCTTTCGATAAGCCAATCGGTAATCCATGATGACCTCTGCTTGCTCTTTGGCCGTCATTGACTGCCAGGCAGATGCATCGAATGAATTAGCATGTGTATGTGCCGCCTGAACCTTGAGATTACCCTCTTTTTCAAATCGTTCTTTCAGTGCAGTAATAGGAATCGCCTTATCCTCGTCGAGATCGTAATAATGATCAAATAACTGGGTGAAAATCCATTGTGTCCATTTGTAATACTTCGGATCGCAGGTACGTACTTCACGACTCCAGTCATAGGAAAGGGCCAGCTGATCCATCTGTTCACGATATCGTTTGATATTCTTATCGGTGGAGACAGCCGGATGTATTCCGGTTTGGATGGCATACTGTTCCGTAGGTAAACCAAATGCATCAAAACCCATAGGATGTAGCACATTGAAACCGCGAAGTCTCTTGTATCGGGAAAAAATATCGGAAGCGATATAGCCTAATGGATGTCCTACATGCAGTCCGGCACCACTCGGGTATGGAAACATGTCCAGTACATAAAATTTTGGCTTGGTAGTGTCCTCCACTACTTCATTGATCTTCTGTTCTTTCCAGTACGCTCTCCATTTTGCTTCAATGGACTGATGATCATAGTTTTGCATGGCTATCTATATCCCATTTTCTATTAGCTGGCGAAATTACTAAAATCTTTATGCGTCTACCTAAGTCAGTTCTCCAGGCAACTATATTATTGAGGCTTTTTATTTCCGAGCCTTAGTCTGGTCAACACTGACCTTTGTATAAAGAATATTGTGAGATCGAGCAATATTCCGGATCTTGGCCCTGTTATTTGACATTAAAGCACAGGTTCATGTTAAAATCACTGCTCAAACTCGCTTTTATTCTTGTAGTAGGCATTCTTGTATATAATTACTTTCTGGGATCTGATGAGGAAAAGGCCACTTCTGAAAAAGTATTCCGACAGGTCAAAGAGGTAGGGCGTACAGTAGGTGATCTCGTAAAGCAGGAAAAAGAGAAGTTTGACGATGGTAAGTATGACAAGGCCTTTGATAATCTGGGCAAAATCTATGAAAACCTAAAGGGACAGGTGGATGACCCCGAATCAAGAGAAGACAAGGAGAAGCTGGAGGAACTTGAGCATCAGAAAGAAGTCCTGGAGAAAGAGACAGAAGAGTTGAAAAAGGAGCTGGATAAAGAAAATCCGGATGAGGAAAAAGTAAAAGAAAGCATCACGCTTGATGAAGAGCTCAAACGATTGGTAGATGAGACCACTTCACTGTTTGAGAAGGTAATGAAGAAGCAGAAGGAGAGAGCCGATCAAGAATAGAAAGGATTCTACTATATAGATTTTAAGCATAACACTTTAGAAATAATTATTATTCATATCTTAGCTCAATACTAAGGTGTTATGCAACAAAACTCTGTTTATCAGCCCCGACCTAAATATGCCTGGTCCATTTTGAGTGTAGCCGCCGTGCTATTTCTGGTGGCGCTCTTCTCATTTCTTACATTACACGCTCAGCAATTTTTAGATCAGGTGAAGGAAGACTTCCAAATGGTGATCGAGTTGGCACCGGAGACGACTGAGAAGGAACGCGAGGAGGTGGTGGCAAAGCTTAAGCAGGAGGAAGGTGTTGAGTCGGCATCCATTACATTTATTAGCAAAGAAGAAGGGTTGAAGGAGCTGAGTGAAGACCTCGGTTCAGAGATCATTGATCTCGACTTGCCTAATCCACTGAGCGATGTGATTCAGTTTAATATGTATGCTGATGATCTTTCAAGTCAGCGTATGGGTTCACTGAAGAAGCAATATGAGGGATTAGGAGCAGTGACTGCAATGCATTACCAGCAGGAGCTTGTGGATCAATTAATTTATAATCTGGATCGCTTAAAACTCGCCGTGATGGGTATGGGTTTACTTTTATTGCTCTTGGCTATCGTGATGATTCACAATACCATTCGTCTGGCGATCTGGGCTAACCGATTTTTGCTAAAAAGCATGGAGCTCGTAGGAGCTTCCTGGGGGTTTATCAGAAGGCCTTTCCTAAGAAAGAGTTTCCGGCATGCACTGATCAGCGGTTCGATTGCACTGGGAGCATTGGCCGTTGTAGGCTTTGCTTTAATGCAGGAAGTACCCTCCCTGGCACAATATTTAGAGATTGAACACGTCCTAACAATGGTTTTAATCATCTTTATAGCCGGTATCATGATCAATGTTGTAAGTACCTGGTTTGTAGTAACCCGCTTCTTGAGGATGAGAACCAATGAACTGCATACCTGATAATTGGGTATGTGATGAGGCAGGCAAAACGTGCAGTTAGAGTGTCTTCATCATCAATAGATTAAAAATATTATAATATAACTATCTTTGGGCATCAAACTAAGAAGCGTCTAAATCAGAGCACATGAGTCAAGCGAAGTCTGTAAAGAAAAAAGTGGTCAAAAAGAAGAAAGTAAAGCCGACTACTTCGCGTGTTAGGAAGTCTGCACCTAAAAAGCCAGCTGAAGAACTACTTTTCAAAAAGGAAAATTATGTGCTGATGGGCGCAGGTGCCGGCCTTGTCCTTCTGGGGCTTCTGCTGATGGCTGGAGGTAGCATGCCCAGTCCCGATGTCTGGGATGATTCTATCATCTACAGCTTTAGACGCACGGTCCTTGCTCCACTGGTGATTCTTGCCGGACTGGGTGTAGAGGTCTACGCCATTTTCAAAAAAGCATAGTCATAAGACAAGATAATGAATGCACTCCTGGAGGCATTGATCCTTGGTATCGTACAGGGACTCACAGAGTTTTTACCCGTATCCAGCAGCGGTCATCTTGAGATCGCAAAATTTATTCTAGGTGATGAATCTACCGGTGAGCAAAGTTTGCTAATGACGGTGGTACTACATTTTGCGACAGCATGCGCCACCATATTTGTCTTTAGGAAAGATATTGTCGAGTTGATTCGGGGAGGATTAAGCACGAAGCGCAATCAGCACCACGACTATATTGGCAAAATTATACTTAGCATGGTCCCGGCAGCTTTGATAGGTGTCTTTATGGAGGATACCATCGAGTCCATGTTTAGTCAGAATCTCTTGTTGGTAGGGGCTGCACTCATCGTCACTGCACTCTTACTCATCATTGCCGACAGGGCGCAGAGTACTGAACGAACAGTGTCCTATTCAGACTCCTTATTAATAGGAATTGCACAAGCCATTGCCATCATACCGGGTATCTCACGATCAGGGGCTACGATATCTACCTCAGTATTATTGAAAGTGGATAGGGATCGGGCCGCGCGGTTTTCATTCTTAATGGTTGTGCCTCTTATCTTTGGTAAGATGGCAAAGGATATGCTGGATGGTGAGGGACTTATGATGGCTGATCAAACCGGAGCCCTTTTAGTGGGATTTGTCGCCGCATTTATTACCGGAGCCCTGGCCTGTATTTGGATGATTAAGCTGGTGAGAAAGGCTCAGCTTCGCTACTTTGGTTGGTACTGCGCCCTGGTTGGGATTGTCGCCATAATCTACCATCTCTCATGATTTTGCTACCAGACTTGAGGGAAGGTGCCATGCTGCTGGTAGACAAGCCTGCCGGTTGGACCTCTTTCGATGTGGTTAATAAGATCCGATTTGCTGCAAAAAGGAAGTACGAGGTGAAGAAAATCAAGGTCGGTCATGCTGGCACGCTGGATCCACTCGCTACTGGTCTTTTGATTATCTGCACGGGTAAGATGACTAAACAGATCGATGCGTATCAGGGCATGGACAAAGTATACACCGGATCGTTGCGCCTGGGTGCCACTACGCCGACTTACGATGCCGAATCAGAAGTGGATGCTACCTATCCCACGGAGCATCTGGTGACCGATGGGATCCTGGAGGCTGTTAAAACCCTGGAAGGCACCATCGAACAAACACCTCCCGTCTTCTCTGCGGTAAAGATTGGCGGGAAGCGTGCCTATGAATTAGCCCGGAAGAATAAGCCGGTGGAAATGAAGAAGAGAACAGTGCAAATCCACTATTTTAAGGTGACAGACCTTCAGATTCCGGACCTATCTTTCAAAATAAAATGCAGTAAAGGAACGTATATACGATCATTGGCATATGATTTGGGTAGGTTAGTAAATAATGGGGCATATCTGACAAGCCTCAGACGTACGCAAATAGGAGAATATGATGTCGCTGATGCCTGGTCACTGGATGATCTCGTGGAGGCGATTCAGGATCAGGAATTATGAGTATCTCGGTACAAATGTTGACTAAGTCTTACGGAGTGCAGAAAGCACTGGACGGAGTCTCTTTTGATGTAAACAAAGGAGAAATCGTAGGTCTTCTTGGACCCAACGGAGCCGGCAAGACGACTACCATGAAGATTGTGTCAGGCTTCATGCAACAATTCGACGGAGAGGCATTCGTGAATGGTCTTTCGGTCAGGGAAGATCCGCTGGGTTTGAAGCGCTCTCTGGGTTATCTCCCAGAGCATAATCCACTTTATCTGGATATGTATGTGAAGGAGTATCTGCACTTCGTAGGTACCATCTACAAGTTGACAGATATAGGACAGAAAGTTCAGTCTATTGTAGATCGAACCGGATTGCAAAAGGAGCAGCACAAGCAAATCAAAGCACTTTCTAAAGGGTATCGGCAACGGGTAGGTCTTGCACAGGCATTGATACACGACCCATCAGTCCTGATACTTGACGAGCCCACCAGTGGATTGGATCCCAATCAACTAGTAGAAATCCGGCAACTCATTCGTGACATTGGAACTGAGAAAACCGTGATTTTTTCCAGCCATATTATGCAGGAAGTACAGGCACTTTGTGATCGTGTCATTATATTAAATAGTGGTAAAATTGTCGCGGACGACAAAATCGATATCCTGGAGCATCAGATCAATAGTGTGAGAGAAATAATCGTACAACTGGATCAGCCGATATCTACCTGGAAACTGCATAATCTGAAAAAACAAGAATCTTTAAGTGGAGGACGCTATCGTTTATTATTTAAGAAAGCAAATAGAGATCCACGGGTAGAAATATTTGACTACGTAGTACAGAATAATGTCAGGCTACTGGAAATGCATGAACGAAAATCAAATATCGAGGATGTGTTCCAAAAATTAACGAGGTCTTAGTTATGTGGGCAATATTTAAAAAGGAGGTAAACGGCTTTTTCAGTACCGTCACCGGCTATGTGGTGATTGCTGTTTTTCTCACATTGCTGGGATTGATCATGTGGGTGTTTCCCGACTACAGTATTTTAGAATATAATTATGCTACGCTCGATCAATTATTTTCGGTAGCACCTATGATCTTTCTTTTTCTGATACCAGCAGTTTGTATGCGGTCATTTTCTGAAGAGCAGCAAACCGGTACCATCGAGACCTTGTTTACCAAGCCATTGACCGAGCTGGACATTGTGCTGGGTAAATACTTAGGGGCTTTGTTCCTCGTCTTTGTAGCATTGTTGCCTACTGTACTGTACTATTATTCGATATGGCAGTTAGGATCTCCTCAAGGCAATATTGATTCGGGAGAAGTGATGGGATCCTATATTGGATTATTCTTCCTCTCTGCGGTTTTTGTAGCGGTTAGTATGCTGGCTTCGGTCCTTAGCAATAATCAGATCATTGCTTTTCTTATAGGGGCCCTTTTATGCTTCGTAGTGTATTGGGGTTTTCACTTCATTAGCAACCTTCCGGGATTTGTTGGAAAAGTGGATTTATTAGTTCAGCAATTAGGGATAGATTATCATTATCGTTCGATCAGCAGGGGGGCGGTTGACTCTCGTGATGTCATATATTTTTTAAGCGTCATTGGTCTTTTTCTTTTTCTGACCTTTCAGCAGTTACTTAAAAACCGGAACAAATAGTAATGCAAGGGACGAACATACAAAGCTATTTGTGGAGCCTCATTGGGCTGGTATTGGTGGTGCTGGTAAATGTGCTGGCCAGCCTTTATCACTTTAAGATCGACCTGACGGAAGAAAAGCGATACACGCTCACGCCCGCCACTGTCAATCTATTGGGGAAGGTGGAAAATCCTGTACTCATTGATGTGACGCTAGAAGGAGAATTTCCAGCGGGATTTAAAAGATTGCAACTTGCTGTCCGAGAAATTCTGGAGGAATTTCAAAGTATCAATAATAATATCACTTTTCGCTTCACCGATCCCTTAATAGGCGATCCCGAGGAGGTTAATGCTAAACTGGAAGACTGGGCGCAGGTAGGTATTGTTCCTACGGAATTAAACGTGCGTGAGACGGATGGTCAGTCAAGCAGGAGAATATATCCCTTTGCGATTTTTAATTACGCAGACCGACAAATTGCCATCAATCTTCTGGAAGCAAATATGGTGGGTATCACACCGGAGATGGCTTTAAATAATTCGGTGAGTTTACTGGAATACAAACTGTCTAATGCTATTGCAAAACTACGAACAACGCATAAGCCTAATATTCTTTTCACGGAAGGACATGGAGAATTAACCTCACTGCAGACTGCATCGTTGGAGGGAAATCTCCGGGCTTTTTATAATACCGGCTCAATCAATCTGGATAGTATCTACCAGATCCCGGATGACATCGCCATGTTGATCATAGCGAAACCTACGCAGCCCTATTCTGAAAAGGATCTGTTTAAGATTGATCAGTTCATTATGCGGGGTGGTGATGTCGTGTTCCTTATTGACCCGCTGGTGGTCAATCTTGATTCAATAGGTAAGAATGGACAATATGTACCGTATGACAATAATGTGGGCTTTGACGAAATGTTTTTTAAATACGGTGTAAAGGTCAACTCCAATCTGGTGCTTGATCTGGAGTGCGGTACGATTCCTCTGGCATTGGGGGATCAACGATCCAATAATGCACCTCGACTGGTCAGCTGGTACTATCATCCACTCGTCTCCGGCCGGGAAGATCACCCTATTGTGAAAGGC